>JAICLP010000268.1 GCA_025925475.1 Burkholderiales bacterium
AACGCGACCGAAACGTCCGGATTGCGCGGGCTGCTCGAGCGCATCCGCGCCGACGGCACCACGGTCCTCCTGATCGAGCATGACATGAAGCTCGTCATGACGATCTGCGACCGCGTGCTCGTGCTCGATTACGGCCGCAAGATCGCCGAAGGACCGGCCGCGGACGTGCAGAAGGACGAGAAGGTGATCGCCGCCTATCTCGGCGCTAACGTCGAGCTCGATCTCAAGCGGGCGTGATGGTTGACGCTGACGCCGCTCGCCCCAACGCTGTTCCCGCAGGGAAGAGGAAGCCGGCCGCGCTGCTCTCGCTCGAGCGGCTTGCCGTGAGCTACGGCGGCATCCAGGCGGTGAAGGGGATCGACATAGACGTCGGCGAAGGCGAGCTCGTCTGCCTGATCGGCGCGAACGGCGCCGGCAAGACGACGACGCTCAAGGGCATCTGCGGACTGCTGCCGGTGAAAAGCGGAACGATCCGCTACGCCGGCGACGACATCACCGGCCGGCCGTCGTTCCTGATCGTCCGCCGCGGGCTTTCGATGGTGCCCGAGGGCCGCGGCGTGTTCGGCGCGCTGACGATCGACGAGAACCTCGCGATGGGCGCGTATGCACGGCGCGATCAGGGCGCGGTGAGGAATGACATCGAGCGCGTGTTCTCGCTGTTTCCGCGGCTTCGCGAGCGCCGGCGGCAGACCGCCGGCACGCTTTCGGGTGGCGAGCAGCAGATGCTAGCGATCGCGCGCGCGATGATGTCGCGGCCGCGACTGTTGCTGCTCGATGAGCCATCGATGGGGCTTGCACCGCTGATGGTGCAGAAGGTTTTCGAGACGATCCTGTCGATTGCGAAGGAAGGCGTGACGATCCTGCTCGTCGAGCAGAACGCGAAGCTCGCGCTCGACGTGAGCGACCGCGGGTACGTGATGGAGTCGGGCGAGGTTACACTCGCAGGCAAGGCGGCCGATCTGCTGGACGACCCGAAGGTGCGCGCGGCGTACCTCGGCGAGGCGGCCTGACCGATCTGCCGACCACCGTCTCTCAAGGCTCCCCGATTTCCGGCAACGCCAATCCCGATCCTGCGGGCGATTCCGCGCCACCGCAGCGCGTCGTGCGCACCGTCTCCGCGCAGCGCGCATTCAACTGGTACAGCGATGCGATGCGGCTGTGGAAGCGCGGCCCGTTCAGCTTCTGCCTGATCGCGCTCGTCGTTCTCGTCGCGAACATCGCGCTCAACCTGCTGCCGGTCGTCGGCATCGTGCTCGCGCAATTGCTGCTGCCGCTCGTCGAATGCGGGCTGCTCTATGCGAGCCTCGCCGCCGATCGCGGCGACCGCCCGCGGCTTCGCCATCTGTTCGCCGTCGCCGCCGCACCCCCGCGCGCACAGGCGGCGGTGATCGTCGCGGCACTGATCGTATTCGCGGTCGAGGCGCTCGTTGCCAACGCGATCGGCGGCTTCAACATGCTCGCGCCTTCCAGCAACGCCGACTCGATCTCGGGCGTCACGCTCGTCGTCACGTACGCCGCGGGCATCCTCGTCTCGCTGCCGCTGACGTTCGTCCCGTTCGCGGCGCTCTTCGACGGCGAGGACTTCCGCAATGCCTTCGCGCAAAGCGGCGCTGCGTTCATGCGCAACGCGGGGCCGCTCTTCGTCTATGGCCTCGTGTCGTTCCTGCTCCTGCTGATGGGCCTCGCCACCAGCGGCATCGGCCTTCTGCTCGCGCTGCCATGGTCGGCGGCGGCGTCGTACGCCGCGTGGAAGGACCTGTTCGGCGTCGCCTGACGCGCGAACGAGGTTCGCGAATCGCCGACGGAAACTGTCGGCGCCGTCCTACACGAATCTGATCGTCCGTCCGCTAAGGACGATGCGCGGCCGAAGTTACGATGAGCGCCAATTGCAACGAGTTCATCGTGCGGGGACAAGCGCCATGCCGCTAGATCACGCAGCCAGCTCCATTGGGACCGAATCGACGCCCGCACGAAGCGAGCGCCGTCGCGGGGACGACACGCGCGGCCGGCTGCTCGACGCCGTCGAAGGCCTGATCGCGGACTTCGGCTTCAAGCCGCTGACGCACCGGACGATCGCGTCGCGCGCCGAAGCGCACGTGGCGCTGCTCAATTACCACTTCGGCAGCAAGGAGCAGTTGATCGAGGAGGCGCTCGCGCGCCGCGCCGGACAGCTCCTCGCGATGCAGCACGACGCACTCGCCGCGTTGCGCGCGCGTGGCGATTTTCGCGTCGAAGACGTGCTGTGGGCGTACGCGCGGCCGTTCGCTTCCCTTGAGCACGACGTGACGTCGCCGTGGCGCAATTACCTCTGCCTCGTCGCGCGCCTCGCCGGACACGACCCGTCGGATCAGATCATGATGCGCCACTTCGGCAGCGTCTACCGCGAATGCCTGACCGCATTGCGGCATGCGCTTCCCGGTGTCGACGATTCCTCGCTCGCGGCCGGCTTTCGCAATTGCCGGCTGCTGATCGAGCACGACGCGCTCGCGCGCTGCAAGGCGGGCGGCAACGCGCCGGCGTTCACGCCGAGTGCCGAGGAGCTGATCGCGTTCCTCGCCGGCGGCATGTATGCGCTCGGAACGCACGCACGGCAAGCGCAGGATCGCACCGAAGAAACCGCGCACTGACGCGCCGGTTGCCGGCGGCTTTCGTCCCGTCCTCTACTCCGAGCGCCGCAACTCGAAGCCCTGCATTGCGCCGTCGAACGGCGTCCGCGTCACTTCGATGCGCTCGACGCGACCCGCCCGCGGGCCTTGCACGCACCGGTCGATGAAGGCGTCGCACGTTTTCCGCTCACCCTGCACGTGCGCTTCGACGCTGCCGTCGCTGCGGTTGCGCACCCATCCCGCCAAACCCGCGCTGGACGCGGCACGGATCGCGAAGTCGCGATAGCCGACACCCTGCACGCGGCCGGTGATGCATAGCCGCACGCTGCGCGACGCGGCGCCGTTCCACCGCGTATGAAGCGCGAGCGCCGCAATCGTCTTCGCATCGGTCAACTGCTCGGATTCGATCGCTTCGTAGAGCTCGGCTTCGCTGCGGGTCGCGAGCTCCAGGAACTCGCCGGGATCGAGCCTGGCACCGACGTGCGTGAGCGCACGTGCGACGTAAAGCACGATCGCCTCGGTCGAATACGAGATCACCGGATGAATGACGCCGAGGCGCATCCAGATTCGCGCGGTGTAACCCGCCTCCTCGATCAGCTCGCGCACCCCCGTTTCCAGCGCCGTTTCGCCGGGATCGAGCTTGCCCGCGGGGAATTCGACGAAGCTGCGGTTGTGCGGATAGCGGAACTGCCGCTCGACGATCAGGCGTCCGTCATCGCAGACCGGAACGACGAGCACCGCGCCCGGGTGCACGACGTATTCGCGAATCGTCTCGCTGCCGTCCGGCATCCCGACGCGATCGCGGCGCACGTCGAGCAACGCGCCGTCGTAGACCTGCTCGCCGCCGATCCGGCGCTCATTGAGCGGATCGTCGCTTCGCGCGGCCCGCGGCCGTGGATCGTCCGTCATGCGAGCCAATCGCGCGGCGGCAGGAAGTCGCTGTAGAGCGCGGCCTCCGGCGTTCCCGGCTGCGGCGAGAACTCGTAGCGCCAGCGTGCGAGCGGCGGCATCGACAGCAGGATCGCTTCGGTGCGTCCGTTCGACTGCAACCCGAAGAGCGTGCCGCGATCCCAGACGAGGTTGAACTCGACGTAGCGGCCGCGGCGATACGCCTGGAAGTCGCGCTCGCGCTCGCCCCACGGCATCGAACGCCGGCGCTCGAGAATCGGCAGGTATGCGTCGACGAAGCGATCACCGACGCTCTTCGTCATCGCAAACGACCGCGCGAAGCCGCCCTCGTTGAAGTCGTCGAAGAAGATTCCGCCGATGCCACGGGCCTCGTTCCTGTGGCGGATGAAGAAGTACGCGTCGCACGCGCGCTTGAATCGCGGATAAAGCTCCTTGCCGTGCGGCGCGAGCGCGTCGCGGCAAACCGCGTGGAAGTGGCGCGCATCCTCGGCGAAGCCGTAGATCGGCGTCAGATCCATGCCGCCGCCGAACCACCAGACCGGCGTGCCGGCGGAACCGCCATGCGCCGTTGCGCAGAAATGGCGGACGTTCAAATGCACGATCGGCGCATACGGATTGCGCGGATGGAGCACGAGCGACACGCCGAGCGCCCGCCATGCGCGGCCGGCGAGTTGCGGCCGGTGCGCGGTCGCCGACGCCGGCAATGCATGGCCTGTCACGTCTGAAAAGAGGACGCCCGCACGCTCGAAGATTTCTCCCTCTTCGATCGACATCGACACGCCGCCGCCGCCTTCGGCGCGCCGCCATTCGTCGCGGCGGAACTCGCGCTCGCCGCGCTCGACGAGCGCGCCGACGATCGTCACCTGCAGAGCGCAGAGATACTCGCGCACCGCGGCGGCATCGGGCGGATCGTCGTCGGCCGCCGTAGCGGCGGCTCCGTCCGCCGCGCTCATTTCGTGCGCCGCGCAAGCGCACGGTGGCCGATGTCACGCCGATACTGCATGCCGTCGAAGTGGATCGACGCGACGGCCGCATACGCCGCGCGCTGCGCCTGGCGCAGCGAATCGCCAAGGGCGGTGACGCCGAGCACGCGTCCGCCGCTTACGATGACGCGCTGCTCGTCCTGCGCGGTGCCCGCATGGAACACGGTGACGTCGGGATTCGTCTCGCGCGTGATGCGTTCGAGGCCGTCGATCGAATCGCCGCGGCGCGG
>JAICLP010000243.1 GCA_025925475.1 Burkholderiales bacterium
CCAGTTGTTTGCGCGGCGGCACGAGGCTGTCACCGGCGATGACGGCGAAATCGCCGACGCTGGCGTCGTCCATCACCGCCGACGATTCGCCGATGACGACGCCATCGCCGAGCGTGCAGGCGTGCGCGATGCCGTAAGTGCCGACGGTGACATCGTTGCCGATGACGGCACCGCGTATCTGGTCGGCGATGTGCACCGTCGCATGCTCGCCGAACCAGGCGTTGGCGCCGATACGGATGTTCTCGCCGTCCGCCCGGACGGTCGCATAATCGCGAAGCACCGAATCGGCGCCGATCGTCGAGCGGCCGATCAGTGCGCCATGTTGCGCGATGTCGAGTGCGCCGGCGATCGTCGGCGAGCAACGGAGGTATTCGAGAATCAGGCCCTGCGACATCGGCTTGCGGCGGTCAAGGCGAAAGACGTTCGCGTTCCGCATTGTCCCATGCGGTCAGCGCCTGATAGTCGGGAACGAGCGAAAGTCCTTTCGCGAGATCCGACGACAGCGTATCGCGCGTCACGACGACGTCGACGAGCGCCGGCGCGACCGCAAATGCACGTTCGAGCGCGGCGTCGAGGTCCGCCGGATCGCTGACACGCGCAGCATGCAGGCCGAACGCACGCGCCATCGCCGCATAGTCGGAATCGCCGAGCGTCGTGCCGCTCACACGGCCGCCGTAATTGCGCTCCTGGTCGACGCGCTCGATGTTCCAGGCGGCGTTGTTCGCGATCACGAACACCGCCCTGCAGCCGTGACGCGCCGCGGTGTCGATCTCCATCGCATGCAGGCCGAACGCGCCATCGCCGCAGACGGCGACGACCTGGCGACCGGGATTCGCAAGCGCGGCGGCGTTCGCGAACGGCACGCCGACGCCGAGGCAGCCGAACGCGCCCGCGTCGAGGTACGTCGACGTGGACAGTCCGAGGCGCGCGAAGCTTAGGATGTCGCCGCCGTCGGCGATGCCGATCGCGTCGTCGCGAAGCTGCTTGTGCAGTGCCGCGAAGATCCGATTCGGATGCATGCGGCCATCGGCACCCGGTGCTGTCGTCGCGAGCGATGCAACGTACTTGCGCGAGCGCTCGACGTGCTTCGCATGCAGCGCGTCGCGCCAGTCGGCATCGGGCGAGGCAACGCGCGTCGACATCGCGTCGGCAAGCATCGTCAACGACGACGCAACGTCGCCGGCGATGCTCGCATCGCCTGGTCGATTGTCGTCGCGCTCGCCCGCGTGCGCGGCGATGCGGATGAACCGGGCGTTCGGAAACGCCGCCGGCGAGCCATAGCCGAGCTGATAGTCGAGCTTGCGGCCGACGGTGACGACGAGATCGGCCTCGGCCATCGCCGCGGCACGCATCGCACCGGCGAACGCCGGATGATCGGAGGCGACCAGCCCGCGCGATTCCTGCGTGTCGAGATACGCAGCGCCGGTCGCACCGAGAAGCTGCGAGAGCGCGGCCGCTGCGCCGCGCGCGCCGCCGCCGCTGATGACGAGCGCACGTTTCGCGTTCGCAAGCAGCGATGCGGCACGATCGATCGTGGCAGGATCGGGCAGCGTGCGAGCGGCCGCGCGCCGCACGAAATGTTCGGGCAGTGCGGCGGCTTCGGCGACACTCGTACGCAGCACGTCGGTCGGGATCTCGACGTAGACGGGCCCGGGAAGATCGCCGGCGCCAAGGGCAATGGCGACCGCTTCATCGAGCTCGCGAATCACCTGGTCGGGACTGCGCAGCGTGCGCGAGCGCCGCGTGATCGGTCGCACGATCTCGACATGCGGCGTGCCCTGCAGCGGACCCATGTTGTCCTGACGTGCGGGAGGGCAGCCGCCGATGACGAGGATCGCCGCGCGCTCGAGGTCGGCGTTCGCGATCGACGTCACGCAATTCGTGACGCCCGGTCCCGATGTGACGAGCGCCACGCCGAGCTCGCCGGTGAGAAGCGCGTGCGCCGCCGCCATGTGCACCGCGGCGCCTTCGTGGCGCACGTCGACGATCGGAATGCCCCGCTGCACGAGCCGATCCCAGATCGGCTGGATGTGGCCGCCCTGCAGGCCGAAGATGCGAGCCGGTCCGCGTGCTTCGAGAAAACGCGCGACGCATTCCGCTGCGGTTACGTTCATGAGGACCTCAGAAAACCGGATTCTCCCGGTACGTCCCCCACAGCCCCTTCAGCTTCTCGATGATGTCGCCCATCGTCGCGCCGGCCGACACGAGCTCGATCGTGACCGGCATGATGTTCTCGTCCTCGCGTTTCGCCACCTCGACGAGGCGGTCGAGCAGCGCTGCGACCCTGGCGTTGTCGCGCTCGCGCCGCACGCGATGCAGCCGCGCGATCTGGCGCTCGGCCGTCGACGCGTCGTACGGATGCAGCTCGATGTCGAATTTCTCCTCGGGCTCGACGTACTTGTTGACGCCGATCACCGTCTTGCCGCCGTTCGCCTTCTCGAGCGCGGTCTCGTAGGCGAAGTCGGCGATGCGGCGCTGGAACCAGCCCTCCTGCGTCAGCTTGATCGTGCCGCCGTTGGCATCGACCTCGTCGATCACGGCGAAGATCGCGCGCTCGTACTGCGTCGTCAGGCTCTCGACCAGATACGAGCCGCCGAGCGGATCGACGACGTCGGCCACCCCGCTTTCGTCGGCGATGATCTGCTGCGTGCGCAGCGATATCTTCATTGCCTCCTCGGTCGGGATGGCGAATGCCTCGTCCATCCCGTTCGTGTGCAGGCTTTGCGCGCCACCCAGCACCGCCGCGAGCGCCTGCAGGCTGGTGCGCACGACGTTGATCCGGTACTGCGGCTTCGTCAAAGACGCCGCCGCCGTCTGACAGTGGAAGCGCAGGCGCATCGATTCGGGATTCCTCGCACCGAAGCGCTCGCGCATGATCTTCGCGTAGACGCGCCGCACCGCGCGGAATTTCGCGATCTCCTCGAAGAAGTCTGCCTGGCATACATAGAAGAACGCGAGCCGCGGTGCGAACTCGTCGACCTGCATGCCGGTCTTCAGCACCTCGTCGACGTACGCGATCAGGTTGCACATCGTGAACGCCACCTCGTCGAGCGGCGAGCCGCCCGCTTCCGAGATGTGATAGCCCGAGATGTTGATCGGGTTGTAGCGCTTCATGTTGCGCGCGCAGTACGTGATGCAGTCGCGCACGATGCGCACCGACGGCGCGACCGGGAACGCCCATTCCTTCTGCGCCTGGTATTCCTTCAGGATGTCGGCCTGGATCGTCCCCGACAGCTTGTGGAGGTCGTAGCCGCGCTTCTGCGCGAGCGCGACGTACATCGCGAGCAGGATCCACGCGCTCGGATTGATCGTCATCGACACCGAAATCTTCTCGAGGTCGATGCCATCGAACAGGTGCTCCATGTCGGCGAGCGTGTCGATCGCGACGCCCTCCCGGCCGACCTCGCCCTCGCTCATCGGGTGGTCGCTGTCGTAGCCCATCAGTGTCGGCATGTCGAAATCGGTCGAAAGACCGGTCTGCCCGTGGGCAATGAGGTACTTGAAGCGCTGGTTCGTGTCCTCGGCGGTGCCGAAGCCGGCGATCTGACGCATCGTCCACAAGCGGCCGCGATACATCGTGGGGTAGGGTCCGCGCGTGAACGGATAGCGGCCCGGAAGACCGATGTCATCGAGCGGCGTATCGGCGACGTCGAGCGCCGTATAGGTGCGCTTCAACGGAAATCCGCCGAGCGTGCGGAATTCGCCGGCGCGCTCCGGGGCGCGCGAAACGAACTTCGCGACTTCGTTCTTCTCCCACGCATCGACTTCGGCGGCCAGTTCGGAAATTGGGGCTCGTGCTGCGCTGCCCTCGGACGGGCCGGAACGAGCGCCTCGGGCGTTCGCAGCGGGATTCATCGAATCGTTCATGCATCACCTCCGATGTTCAATTCGCGCAGCAACTGCTGCGCAGCTGCGTGCGGCGAAAGCGAGCGCACGCGCAATCGTTCGAGCAATGGCGACAGCCTGCCGTGTCGATGCCGCACGAAGGCGTCGCGGAGCAAGCCCTCGCCGGCGGCGAGCAGCCGGCGCTCGGCAATCGCGGCCCGGCGCAACTCGATGTCACCCGTGCGCTCGAGCGTTTCACGATGGCGATCGATCGCGGCCAGGAGTTCGGCGACGCCTTGCCCGCGGATCGAGCTCGTCGCGATGATCTCCGGGAAACGCCGCTCGACCGAATCGGGGTCGGAGACGAATTTCGCGGAAGCAGGGTCGGAGACCACTTTTGCGGGTGTGACATTGGCCGACGACGCTCCCGGAAAAGTCGTCTCTGACCCCAATTCGGTTTTCCACTTCTCGGTATCCATGTGCGTCAGGCCGAGCGCGAGCATCGTCTTCAGATCGACGATCGTCCGGTTCGCGTCGGGACGGTCGCACTTGCTGACCACATGGATGTCGGCGATCTCGAGAATGCCGGCCTTGATCGCCTGGATGTCATCGCCAAGACCTGGCGCCGAAACGACAACCGTCGTGTGCGCCGCGCGCGCGACCTCCACCTCGTCCTGGCCCACGCCGACGGTCTCGATGATCACGATGTCGAAGCCCGCTGCGTCGAGCACGTCGACCGCCTCCAGCGTGCCCTTCGCGAGACCGCCGAGAGCACCGCGGGTCGCCATGCTGCGCACGAAGATCCCGGGATCGCCGGCGAGATCGCCCATGCGGATGCGATCGCCGAGGATCGCGCCGCCGGAGAAAGGGCTCGACGGATCGATCGCGACGATCGCGACCTTGCGTCCGCTCTTGCGCACCTCGGCGGCGAGCTTCGCGACGAGCGTCGACTTCCCGCTGCCCGGCACGCCGGTGATGCCGACGACATGCGCGCGGCCGGCATGCGCGAACATCGAATCGAGCGTAGGGCGCGCCTCGGGGGCGCCATTCTCGGCGCGCGACAGCAGCCGCGCGATCGCGCGCGTGTCGCCTTCGAGAACGCGCGACGCGAGGTCAGCGGAGGCGATATACGACATCGCGAATCGCTCCCTCGCCGCTCACTGCTCGCCCCTCGCTCCAAGCCGCGCATTCATCTCGCGAAACACCTCGCGATCGTCGATCACGCGCCGCGCCTTGAAGTCGGTGCGCGGGAACGTGCCCGGCGCGACGATCTCGAGCTTCGAGCGCAGGCCGAGCATCTTCGAAAGCCGCCGCGCCGCTTCGTCGCGCAACTCGGTGTGCGCGCTCGCGCCGAGCACATGGCGATCGGGCGCGATCTCGACGCGGATGACGAGCTCGTCCATCGCGCCTTCGCGCGTGATCACGATCCGGTGCTCGCCGCC
>JAICLP010000315.1 GCA_025925475.1 Burkholderiales bacterium
AGCGCGCGCGCCGCGGAAAAGCCGCCGACGCCGAGGGGCGAGATGCAGGATTCGGCACCTCCTGCGACCATCACGTCGGCATCGCCGTACTTGATGAGTCGCGTCGCCTCGCCGATGCTGTGATTGCCGGTCGAGCATGCGCTCACCGTGCCGAGATTCGGACCCTGGAAGCCGTAGTGGATCGACGCGAGACCCGCGACCATATTGCTGATCGATCCCGGCACGAAGAAGGGCGAGATCTTGCGCGGGCCACCCTGCATGTACGCGCGTTGGGTGTCCTCGATCATCGGCAGCCCGCCGATGCCGGAGCCGATGCACATGCCGCATCGCTCCTTGTCGCCGGCAAAATCATCGAGACCCGCGTCCCGGATCGCTTCCATCGTCGCCACGAGACCGTAATGAATGAACGTGTCGTATCGCCGCGCCTCCTTGGCCGAAAGCCATTGCGATACGTCGAAGTTCTTCACCTCGCCGGCGATGCGCGAGGGGAACCCGCTCGCGTCGAAGCGCGTGATCGGCGCGATCCCCGATCGTCCGGCGACGATCGTCGGCCACGCCTCCTCGACACCAAGGCCAACCGGCGAAACGATGCCGAGACCGGTGACGACGACGCGACGTGACATATCAGCGGCGCCAAGCCGCGCCTGGCCATCGGCGCGCCGCCTCTGGGAGCAGCGAGCACAGCGAGCGCGGGGGTCGTTTCATTCTCGGAGTCAGGGGACGGGAACCAGTCGCGGCGATGTCTTCGGCGACCGCGACGCGTCTCGCGCTGCAATGGCCGATACCTGAACGGCGCGGAGGTACGGGGCGCGTGCGTGCGCGCCCCGCAGATGAACCGTTACTTCTTCAGATGCGCACCGACGTAGTCGATCGCCTGCTGCACCGTGGTGATCTTCTCGGCATCGTCATCGGGAATCTCCGTCTCGAATTCTTCCTCGAGCGCCATCACGAGCTCGACGGTATCGAGCGAATCGGCGCCGAGATCGTCGACAAACGACGATTCGTTCTTGATCTCGGCCTCGTTGACACCCAGCTGCTCTGCGACGATCTTCTTGACGCGCTGTTCGACGTTATCCATGCATCTCCTCCCCTGCGAGGGGTCGACAACAAAACCGGCGGATTTTACCAGAGGCGAGGCTCGAGGGCGCGAGCGCCTCAGGGCATCAGCATGCCGCCGTTCACGTGCAAGGTGGCACCGGTGATATAGCCGGCGCGCGGGCCAGCGAGAAACAGCACTGCGTTCGCGATGTCGTCCGGCGTGCCGAGGCGGCCGAGCGGAATGCGCGAAAGCAGCGCGTCGCGCTGCGCCCCGGGCATCGCCTGGGTCATGTCGGTGTCGATGAAGCCGGGTGCGACGCAATTGACCGTGATGTCGCGGCTAGCCACTTCGAGCGCCAGCGATTTCGTGAAGCCGACCAGCGCCGCCTTCGCCGCCGCGTAATTCGTCTGGCCCGGATTGCCCGAGCTCCCGACGACCGAGCCGATCTGGATGATGCGCCCGCGGCGCGCCTTCATCATGCCGCGCAGCACCGCTTTCGCGAGCTGGTACGCAGGCTTCAGATTGGTCGCCATGATCGCGTCCCAATCGTCGTCCTTCATCCGCACGAGCAGGTTGTCGCGCGTGATGCCGGCGTTGTTGACGAGGATGGCAATCGCGCCGTGACGCGACTCGATGTTCTTCACCATCGATTCGATCGCCGCGGCATCGCGCACGTCGAGCCGCACGCCCTCGGCCTGGGCATCGATGACGCGCAAATGATCGGTGATCGATTGCGCGCCTCCGTCGGTGGTCGCCGTGCCGATCACGCGTGCGCCCGCGCCTGCCAGCACCGCCGCGATCGCGCGGCCGATGCCGCGCGTTGCACCCGTAACGAGCGCAATCTGTCCGTCGAGTTCGCGTTCGGCCATGGATTACGTCGCGAGCGCAGCGCGCGTCTCGTCGATCGCGGCGCCATCCACCAACGCATAGGCGGCAAGGCGATCGTCGATGCGCTTCGCGAGTCCCGCGAGTACCTTGCCCGGGCCGCATTCGACGACTGCGGTCACACCGCGGTCGGCGAGCCACTTCACCGTCTCGGTCCAACGTACCGGACTTGCCGCCTGGCGTGCGAGCGCCGCGCGGATCTCGTCGGGCACCACACGCGTCTGCACGTCGACGTTGTGCACGACCGGAATGGCCGGCGCTGCGACGTCGACATCCGTGAGCCGTTGCGCAAGGCGCTCGGCGGCCGGCGCCAGCAGCGAGCTGTGGAACGGTGCCGACACCGGAAGCAGCAATGCTCGCTTTGCGCCGCGCGCCTTCGCGGCGGCCATCGCGCGCTCGACGGCGCTCTTGTTGCCGGCGATCACGATCTGATTCGGCGCATTGAAATTGACCGGCTCGACCACCTCGCCCTGCGCCGCTTCGCGGCACGCATCGGCAATCGCCGCCTCGTCGGCACCGATCACCGCAGCCATTGCGCCGACGCCTGCGGCAACCGCCTCCTGCATCGCTTCCGCGCGAAAGCGCACGAGCGGCACTGCATCGCGAAATGCGAGCGCGCCGGCGGCGACGAGCGCCGTGTATTCACCGAGGCTGTGTCCCGCGAGATACGACGGCATCGCTCCGCCCGCAGCCTGCCACGCGCGCCATACCGCAATGCCGGACGTCAGCATCACGGGCTGCGTGTTGCGCGTGAGGTTCAGCGCCTCGGCCGGTCCCTGCTGCACGAGTTGCCACAGATCGTCGCCGAGCGCTTCGGACGCTTCGGCGAATGTCGCGCGGACGACCGGATGATCGGCAAAGCCGTCCATCATGCCGATCTGCTGCGAGCCCTGTCCGGGAAAAACGAAAGCAATCATTTTGAACTCCCATTCGCGCCGAAGGGCCGCCCCGAGGCGCGAATTGCGCCCCCTGGGGGGCAGCGAAGCGCGTGAGCCCGATGGGCCGCCCCGAGGGCGAACAACCGAGTGCGGAGCACGAAGCTCGTTCCAATCGGCCGCAAGCGTGGGAGGATCACGCTCACCAGCGTAGAAAGACCGCGCCCCATGTGAACCCTCCGCCGACGCCGAGCAGCATCAACCGCTGGCCGGGACGGACGCGTCCATCGCGCACCGCAACGTCGAGCGCGAGCGGAATCGACGCGGCCGACGTGTTCGCGTGCAGGTCGACCGTCGAGATCACGCGCTCGTTCGACAGCCCGAGCTTCTTCGCCGTCGCATCCATGATGCGCACGTTCGCCTGATGCGGAATCAGCCAGTCGATGTCCTGCGTCGTCATCCGGTTCGCAGCGAGCGCTTCCTCGGCCACCTCGGCGAGCACTTTCACGGCGAACTTGAAGACGGCATGCCCGTCCATGCGCACAAACGGCGTGCCGCAGACGTCGCCCTGCTTCACCTGCCCGGGCACGCAGAGGATGTCCTTGTAATGGCCGTCGGCGTGCAGATGCGACGAAAGGATGCCCGGCTCCGCCGCCGGCTGCAGCACGACCGCGCCCGCACCATCGCCGAACAGCACGCAGGTGCCGCGATCGTTCCAGTCGAGAATCCGCGAGTAGATTTCGGCGCCCACGACGAGCGCGTTTCGGGCGAGGCCGCCCGTGACCATGCGGTCGGCGATCGCGAGCGCGTAGACGAACCCCGAGCAGACGGCCTGCACGTCGAACGCCGGACCGCCGCACGCACCGAGCTTCGCCTGCAGGATGCACGCGGTCGACGGAAACACGACGTCGGGTGTCGTCGTCGCGACGATGATGAGATCCACGTCCTGCGGCGCGAGCGACGCGGCAGCAAGCGCCTCGCGCGCTGCGAAAAGCGCGAGATCCGACGTCTCTTCATCCCGAGCCGCGATGTGCCGCTGCCGGATGCCGGTGCGCGTGCGAATCCACTCGTCGCTCGTCGCGACGCG
>JAICLP010000191.1 GCA_025925475.1 Burkholderiales bacterium
CGCGCGATCCGATGGTCGGGCCGTGGCAGGTTCCGGTTGCCGACGTCGGCGTGACGTTGCGCGATTTCGACGGCTATGCCGGCGAAGCCATGGCGATCGGCGAGCGCACGCCGGTTGCGCTGATCGACGCGCCCGCTTCCGGACGCATGGCGGTCGGTGAGGCGATCACGAACATCGCGGCGGCCGGCGTCCGTGCGCTTACCGATGTCAAGTTGTCGGCGAACTGGATGGCAGCGGCGGGCACGCCGGGCGAGGACGCCGCGCTGTACGACACCGTACGCGCGGTCGCGCTCGATTTCTGCATTCCGCTCGGCTTGTCGATTCCGGTCGGCAAGGATTCGCTGTCGATGCGCACGACGTGGCGCGATGGCGGCGTCGACAAGAGCGTCACTGCACCGGTGTCGCTCATCGTTTCCGCGTTCGCGCCGATCGCCGACGTGCGCGCGTGCCTGACACCGTTTTTGTCCGACGAGCCTGGAACGACGCTCGTGCATCTCGACATCGCCGGCGGCCGGCGGCGGCTCGGCGCGTCGGCACTCGCGCAAGTCTACGGCCAGCTTGGCGATGAAGCACCGGATGTCGAAGCCGATCGGCTCGCCGCGTTCTTCGTGCTGGTCCAGCGATTGCACGCCGAGCGTAAGCTCCTCGCCTACCACGACATCGGCGACGGCGGACTGCTCGTGACGCTTTGCGAAATGGCGTTCGCATCGCGTCGCGGGCTCGATATCGCGTTGCCGGACGCCGCGAACGACGCGCTCGCCGCACTGTTCGCGGAGGAGCTCGGCGCGGTCGTGCAGGTTCGCGGCGTCGATGTCGAAGCGATGGTGGCCGCGGCACGGGAGGCGGGGGTGACTGCACGCGCGATCGGCGTGCCGACGCGCGGCGATCGGATCGTCGTGCGGTGCGGCGAGGTCGTGCTCGACGAATCGCGTGTCGACCTGCATCGCGCCTGGTCGGCGACGACGCACGCGATGCAGCGGTTGCGCGACAACCCGCAGGCGGCCGACGACGAATACGCGCGCCTGCAGGACGACGAGCCCGGCCTCGTGCCCGTCCTGACGTTCGACGTGCATGATGATCCGGCGGCGCCGTTCATTGCGACGGGTGTGCGGCCACGCGTCGCGGTGCTGCGCGAGCAGGGGGTCAACGGACAGGTCGAGATGGCGGCGGCGCTGACGCGCGCGCGGTTCGACGCGTTCGACGTGCACATGACCGATCTCGTGGCTGGCCGCCACGCACTGCGCAATTTCGCGGGCGTCGTCGCAGGCGGCGGATTCTCGTACGGCGACGTGCTCGGCGCCGGCGAGGGCTGGGCGAAATCGATCCTGTTCGAGCCGCGGTTGCGCGACGCATTTGCCGAGTATTTCGCGCGCGGCGATACGTTCGCGCTCGGCGTCTGCAACGGATGCCAGATGATGAGCAATCTGCACGAGATCATTCCGGGCGCGTCGCACTGGCCGCATTTCGTGCGCAATGCGTCGGAGCAGTTCGAGGCGCGCTTCGTGATGGTCGAGGTGCAGCGCTCGCCGTCGCTGTTCTTCGCAGGCATGGAAGGGAGTCGTATTCCCGTTGCGCTCGCGCACGGCGAAGGCTACGCGGAATTCCAAGACGACGCGCAGCTCGCCGGGGCGCAGCCGTACGTCTCGCTTCGCTTCGTCGATCACCGCGGCAACGCGACCGAGCGCTACCCGTACAACCCGAGCGGCTCGCCGCAGGGCATTACCGGGCTCACGACGCCCGATGGCCGCTTCACGATCCTGATGCCGCACCCGGAGCGTGTGTTCCGGACGGTTCAGATGTCATGGCATCCGGACGAGTGGGGCGAGCGCTCGCCGTGGCATCGGATGTTCGCGAACGCCCGACGGTTCGTGGGCTGAGCGCGTTCGCGACGCGGCGGCCGCGCGAGGATAATGCGTCGGATGACTCTGACCGTTTACGCGATCAACGGCGTCACGCCGGTCGTCGATCCGACGGCGTACGTGCACCCGTCAGCGGTCCTGGTTGGCGACGTGATCGTCGGCGCCGATTGCTACATCGGTCCCTGCGCATCGCTGCGCGGCGATTTCGGACGAATCGAGGTGCGCGCGGGCGCGAACCTGCAGGACTCGTGCATTGCGCACGGCTTTCCCGGCACCGACACGATCGTTGCCGAGGATGGCCATGTCGGCCATGGCGCGATCCTGCATGGCTGCGTCATCGAGCGCAATGCGCTGATCGGCATGAACGCCGTGATCAACGATAGCGCCGTCATCGGCGAATCGGCGATCGTCGCCGCGATGGCGTTCGTCAAGGCGAAGATGATCGTCCCGCCGCGAATGCTCGTCGCAGGGATGCCGGCGCGGATCGTCCGCGAGCTGACGGAGACGGAGCTCGCGTGGAAGATCGAGGGCACCCGAAGCTATCAGGACCTGACGCGGCGCAGTCTCGCAACCATGCAGGCGACGACGCCGCTCGCGCAGGTGGAACCCGATCGCAAGCGGATCGACTTGCCCGAGCTGCTGCCGCTGTCGTCAGTGAAGACGACGCGAAAGTAGCGGGTCAGAACCCCGCGGCCTGACCGTCGCGCCGCGGGTCCGATGCGGCGACGTAGCCTTCGTCGGCTTTCAGGATGACCTGCCCGGCACCGAAGTCCATATACGTATCGGGAACCGCCTCGAGCACGTGACCAAGCGCGATCAACCCTTCGCGCAATTCGCGTGAGGCGGTTGCTTCGAGGTCGATCGAGCGTCCCGCATTGACCTTGAAGCGCGGCGCATCGAGCGCCGCCTGCGGATTCATCGCGTAGTCGACCATGCGAACGACCGTCTGCACATGACCTGGCGGCTGGATCGGGCCGCCCATGACGCCGAACGTTGCCAGCGGGGCGCCATCCTTGGTCATGAAGCCGGGAATGATCGTGTGGTACGGGCGCTTGTTCGGCCCGACCTCGTTCGGATGGTCGTGCTCGAGCGTGAAGCCCGCGCCGCGGTTCTGCAGGCTGATGCCGGTGCCCGGCACGACGACGCCCGAGCCGAAGCCCATGTAGTTCGACTGGATCAGCGAGACCATCATGCCGCCTGCGTCGGCTGCGGTGACGTAGACGGTGCCGCCGCGCGGCGGCTCGCCGGCGTCGAATGGTTGCGCGCGGTCCGGATCGATCAGCGAAGCGCGTGCACGAAGGTAGCCGCGATCGAGCAGCGATTCGGGCGGCACGCGCATCGTCGACGGATCCCCGACGTAGCGGCGAACATCGGCGAAGGCGAGCTTCATCGCCTCGATCTGCAGGTGCAGGCTCGCGATCGAATCGGGCGGTAGTGCGGCGAGATCGAACGAATCGAGCATTCCGAGCGCCATCAGCGCGGCAATTCCCTGGCCGTTCGGCGGCAGTTCGTGCACGCGCACGCCGCGATAGTCGACGGCGAGCGGCGCGACCCAGTCGATCGTGTGCCGCTCGAAGTCGCTTCGCGCGTGCATGCTGCCGCACGCACGGGCGTGCGCGCATATCGCATCGGCGAGCGGGCCGCGATAGAACGCTTCGCCATGGGTGTCGGCAATCGTTGCGAGCGTCCTCGCCATGTCGGCCGAGCGAAAGCGCTGGCCGGCCTTCGGTGCCCGGCCGTCGATCAGGAAGTGATCCTGCCAGCCCAATCCCTGCGGCATGACGGTGGCGGCGAGTTGCCACTTTTCGGCGATGACCGGCGACACCGCGTAGCCGTCGCGCGCGTAGCGAATCGCGGGCTCGAAGAGATCGCCGAACGGCCGCTTGCCGTACCGC
Source organism: Burkholderiales bacterium (assembly GCA_025925475.1). Taxonomy (GTDB): domain Bacteria; phylum Pseudomonadota; class Gammaproteobacteria; order Burkholderiales; family Casimicrobiaceae; genus VBCG01. The sequence goes on from JAICLP010000191.1 coordinate 3,755, forward strand.
TTCGACAGCGCGGCCCAGCCCGATACCGCACCCGGGATCGTGACCGTGTCGAACCCGCGCTGCGGCATCTGCTTGTGCTGCGCGAAGTGCGCTCGCGTCCACGCCGCCGGCGCGCGTCCCGACGCATTCAAGCCGGCGAGCCGTTCGCCATCCCAGACAATTGCGAAGAGGTCCGAGCCGATGCCGTTGCTGCACGGCTCGACGACGGTCAGCGTGATCGCCGTCGCGAGCGCCGCGTCGATCGCGTTGCCGCCGCGCTGAAGCATCGCGATGCCCGCTTGCGTGGCCAGTGGCTGTGAAGTGGCAACGACGTTGGCCGCGCAGATCGGCTGGCGGCGGGAGGGGTAGGGCAGGTTCCAATCCATTTACGCTTCCTGAAACGCTTCCTCGCGCCGGCGGCGGATGTTGGGCACCGCGATGATCAGCACGAGCAGAATCGCCGCGACGAGCAGTCCGGCCGAGATCGGCCGCGTCGCGAATACCGATGCATCGCCGCGCGACAGCAGCAGCGCGCGGCGCAGGTTCTCTTCCATCATCGGACCGAGTACGAAGCCGAGCAGAAGCGGCGCCGGCTCGCACTCGAGCTTTGCGAACAATACGCCTAACGCGCCGAAGAAGGCCGTCTGCATCACGTCGAAGCTCGTGTTGTTGACCGTGTAAACGCCGATGCCGCAAAACAGAAGGATCGCCGGGTACAGTATCCGGTACGGCACCGTCAGGAGCTTGATCCAGATGCCGATCAGCGGCAGGTTCAGCACGACGAGCATCAGGTTGCCGACCCACATCGACGCGATCAGACCCCAGAAGAGCTGCGGATTCGACGTCATCACCTGCGGCCCCGGCTGGATGTTGTGGATCGTCATCGCACCGACCATCATCGCCATCACCGCATTCTCGGGAATGCCGAGCGTCAAAAGCGGAATGAAAGACGTCTGCGCGCCGGCGTTGTTCGCCGATTCGGGTCCCGCCACCCCGCGGATCGCGCCCTTGCCGAACTGCGACGGATCCTTCGCGAGCTTCTTCTCGAGCGTGTACGAGGCGAACGACGACAGCATCGCGCCGCCGCCCGGCAGCACGCCGAGCATCGAGCCGAGCGCGGTTCCGCGCAGAACCGCCGGCGCCGCCTCGCGCAACTCGCTCTTCGACAGCCAGAGGCCCTTGAGCTTCGTCTTGATCACCTCGCGCTTCTCGGTCGACTCGAGGTTCAGGATGATTTCCGCGAAGCCGAAGAGGCCCATCGCGACGACGACGACCCCGATGCCATCCGACAATTCCGGAATGCCGAACGTGAAGCGCTCGACGCCCGAATTGACGTCGGTGCCGACGATGCCGAGCAGGAGCCCGAGCACGATCATCCCGATCGCCTTGACGAGCGATCCGTGCGCGAGCACGACGGCGCCGATCAGGCCGAGCACCATCAGCGAGAAATATTCCGCCGGACCGAACTTCAGCGCGAGTGCGGAAAGCGGCAGCGACACGCCAGCGACGAGCACTGTCGCGCACGTCCCGGCGAAGAACGAGCCGAGCGCCGCGATGGCGAGTGCGGCACCCGCCTGGCCCTTGCGCGCCATCTGATAACCGTCGAGGCAGGTCACGACCGACGACGATTCGCCGGGCATGTTGACGAGCACCGCCGTCGTCGAGCCGCCGTATTGCGCGCCGTAGTAGATGCCGGCGAGCATGATCAGCGCGGAAACGGGCTCGAGCGCGTACGTCGTCGGAAGAAGCATTGCGATCGTCGCGACGGGACCGATGCCGGGCAGCACGCCGATCAGCGTGCCGAGCAGCACGCCGATCAGCGCATAAAGGAGGTTGACCGCGGAAAGCGCAGTGCCGAAGCCGATCGCGAGATGATGCAGGATCTCCAAGCGCTTACGCCTGCCAGGGCCAGATCGGAAGCTGCAGCTGCAGCCCGACGACGAATACGCCGACCGCCATCGCTGCGAGCAGGACGCCGGCGACGAACGCTTCGCGTGGCCGGAATTCGTGGCTCGCCGCGCTCGCGGCGACGATCAGGATCACCGTCGACAGTGCGACACCGACCGGACGCACGAGCGCCCCGAACAGCACGACGCTTCCGAGCACGATCAACGTCGGCCGCCAGCGCAGCGCGGCAATGCGCGGCCCGCGGATGCGCAGTGCGCGCACGGCGAGGATGCCGCCGAGCACGATCAGCAGGACGCCGAGAATGCGCGGGAAATAGCCGGGCCCCATCCGCGCCGCGCTGCCGAGCGCATAGCGCGTGCCGAGAAGAATCGTCGCGATGCCGATCGCGATGAAAAGCGCGCCCGCGCAGAAGTCCTTCGGATTGCGAATCGCCGGCATCGACTCCCCCTGCGCTGTACGCCGGCCGTCAACGCGGCCGATCGGGCGCCGCGTAGGATAGCATCGGCCCCTCGCGAGAGAGGGCGCGAAACCTTTCGAGCCTGGCCCCTTTTTATCTCCAAAAAAAGGCAGGCCCGCAGGCCTGCCCTTTGATTGCGCGACTGCGCGTCGGGATCAGACGCCGTTCTTCGCGCGAAGCTCCTTGAAGTACTTGTCGAGCCACTGCGCCTGCAGGCGCTGCGTGAGCTGCGGCTTCACTTCCTCGAAGCTCGGCACCTTCGCGTCGCGAACGTCGTCGACCTCGATCACGTGCCAGCCGAATTGCGTCTGCACGGGC
>JAICLP010000271.1 GCA_025925475.1 Burkholderiales bacterium
GACGTCTGCCGCAGCCAGCAAGGCGAGTGGTACGGGCCGGCGCCGGACAATCCGAACCCGCTCGCTTCGTGCTGCGACGTGAAGAACTCGGATCCGGCGCTCGCGAATCTCAAGATGCTGCCCGTCTCGTCCTGGGCCATCCGCAACGCGTCGTTCAAGCTGCTGCAAAAGCAGGTGTCGGATCGCACGCGGCCGCCCGATTTTCCGACGACGACGGTGACCGAGTTCTACCTGATCGACGAAGCGGCGCCCATTCCCCGCCTCGATCGCTCCGACAGCGACACGTTCGCCAACAACCTGCTGCCGAATGGCGCCGATCCGTCGACGCTCGGGCCCGTCGAGAAGAAGAACTTCGACGATCTCGCTGCGAAGCTCGCGACGATCTTTGCGTCCGAGGTGCCGTGCCCCGGCGACGGCAACCTCGACAAGATCGTCAACGGCGACGATCTCGTCAAGTGGGCGTACTTCAAGACACTGGCCGGAGGAAAGTCGAGCTGGTACGACTTTCCGAGCGATGGGTTGTACGACGGATTGACCGACGACAAGGATCTCGCGGTCATCCGGCAGAACATGGGCACGAACTGCCTTTCGAAGCAGGCGAGCACCGTCCGGTGATCGAAGTGCCGGCGGCGAGACCGCCCGCAGCGCTAGCCTACTTCGGCCAGAACTGGGAAGACGCGATGCGCGCGCCCTCGGCCATCGCAGCCATCTTCGCCCAGACGACGTCGGGATCGACGGCGGCCTGCCCGACCCACGTGCCGTAGCCGCAGTCGCTGCCCGCCATCACGTTCTCGCGTCCGACGAGATTCGCGTAGAGGCCGATGCGCTGCGCGACGAGCTCGGGATGCTCGACGAAGTTCGACTTCGATTCGATGACGCCGGGGATCAGTCGCTTGCCCTCCGGCAGCTTGATCGTCTCGAAGAGCTTCCATTCGTGCGCGTGGCGCGGATTCGCGGCCTCGAACGCGATCGCCGACGGCTTGGCGCGGAACACGATGTCGATCACGTCGGCGAGCGGCACGTCGCAATGGTGCGGCCCTTCGTAGTTGCCCCAGCACAGATGCATCCGCAGCTGCTCGGAAGGAATGTTGCGCAGCGCGTCGTTCAGCGCCTCGACGTGCAACTGCGCTTTCTTCCGGAATTCGGGGAGCGACAAGTCGGCGTACTGGATGTGACGGCCCATGCCGAGATCGGGGCAGTCGATCTGCAGCAGGATACCCGACCTCGCGATCGTCTCGTACTCGTGCCGCATCGCCTCGGCGATCGCGGCGAGATACGCTTCGTCGCTGCCGTAATGGTCGTCGCGAAAGAACAGCGACACGACGCCGGGCGATGCCGCGGTGAGAAACGAATCCTCGACGCGAACGGTCGCCATCGCCGCTTTCAGATGCTCGACGTCCCGGCGCGCGGCTTCGGGATCGCGCACGCCGATCGGTGCATTGCACGCCGGCGTCTTGCGCCGCGAGCGGCCGGGGTCGCCGAAAACGCGCTTGGCGAGATTCGGAAAGGCGACGAGGTCCTGGTAGACGAAGGTGTTGCCGCTGCCGCCGAAGCCGCTCAGCCGATCCTTGACGTACGTTGCATAGCTCGGCTTGCTCATCTCGCCGTCGTCGACGATGTCGATCCCCGCGTCGACCTGTTTTTTCACGACTTCGTCGACTGCCGTCGCGATGCGGCGCTCGAGCGCCTGCGGGTCGACGGGAACGCCTTCCTCGCGCGCGTACATCGCGCGCACCAGATCGTCGGGCCGCGGCAGACTGCCGGTGTGCGTCGTCAGGAACCGTTCGGTGCTGGTGCGCATGGTCGTCGGGCCCGTGTTGCTCGCGAAAGCGCTTACTATAAGCCGATGCGGGCCGTGACGAACGTCATCGCGCATCTCGACATGGACGCGTTCTACGCGTCGGTCGAGCTTCTGCGTTATCCCGAGTTGCGCGGCAAGCCGGTCGTGATTGGCGGCGGGCAGCGTCATCAGCCGCGCGAGACGATCGATCCCGCGACGAACGACGTCGTCCGCTCGTTCGCGACCCTCGAGGGCTACGTTGGCCGCGGCGTGATCACGACCGCGACGTACGAGGCGCGCGCCCTCGGCCTGCATTCGGCGATGGCGATGATGAAGGCCGCGGCGAAGGCGCCGCAGACGATCCTGCTGCCCGTCGATTTCGACGCGTATCGACACTATTCGCGCCGCTTCAAGGCGGCGGTGCGCGCGATCGCGCCGAAGATCGAGGACCGCGGCATCGACGAGATTTACATCGAGCTGACCGACCTCATCGCCGGCGGCGATGCGCATGATGGGGCGCCGGTGCGTACGCTGGCGCAATCGATCAAGGACGCGGTGCGCGACGCGACCGGTCTTTCGTGCTCGATCGGCATCGCGCCGAACAAGCTGCTGGCGAAAATCGCGTCCGATCTCGACAAGCCCGATGGCCTCACACTGCTTGGTGACGGCGACCTCGAACGGCGCATCTGGCCGTTGCCGGCGCGGCGAATCAACGGCATCGGGCCGAAAACCGCGGCACGGCTCGCGACGCTCGGCATTCACACGATCGGCGACCTCGCGCACGCCGATCGCGCGTTTCTCGTCGCGACGTTCGGCCGCGCGCACGGCGAGTGGATGCACGATGCGGCGCACGGCCGCGACGAGCGGCCGGTCGTCACATACAGCGAGCCGCAGTCGATCAGCCGCGAAACGACGTTCGAGCGCGATCTGTCCGTGCGGCACGACCGGGATCTGCTGTCGTCGATCTTCACCGGGCTTTGCGATGGCGTCGCGTCCGATCTTGCGCGCAAGGGCTACGTCGGCCGCACGATCGGCATCAAGCTGCGCTTCGACGACTTCAAAACGGTCACGCGCGATCGCACGATCGACTGCGCGACACAGGATGCGGCGCTGATCCGGCGCGTTGCCGGCGAGTGCGTCAGGCGCGTCGCGCTGTCGCGGCGCATCCGTCTTTTCGGCGTGCGCGTCGGTGGACTCGTCCGCGTCGATGCGGTCGCATCGGTTGCACGCGAGCCGTCGCCTTCGACGGCGAAGCTCTTCGATTAGGGAACCTCTGAACAACTCCCGCGCGGGCGCGACGGGTCAGCTTGCCGGGCCGCTGGCGCGAAGCAAGGCGCCGCAAATAGCAGGCGCTATTTGCAAGCCGGGCGACAAAGCCAGCGGTCCGGCAAGCCCCGTCCCTGCGGGTTGGCGCGAAATGCGGCGCCTGCTGCGCCGATCTCCTCGGCCGTAGGGTGTCCTACGGCCTCGTCGCTCGTCTCGCATTCATCCGCATTTCGCGCCAACGCGCTCCACGCGGGAGTTGTTCAGAGGTTCCTTAGCGGCTGCGCTTTTTCGCGCGCACGCCGCGCGAGCTTTCGTCCGCCCGGATTTCGTCCTTCAGCCACGAGCGAAACAGCGCGAGCTTCGGCGAGCCGGCAATGCGCGGCGGATAGACGAGGTAGAAGCGGCGCGGTGCCGGCACGTCGATGTCGAAGAGCCGCACCAGCAGTCCGTTCTTCAAATCATTGCCGATCAGCGACGTTCGCGCGAGCGCGATCCCCTGCCCTTCGACGGCGGCCTGCAGCATCAGCGCCGAGTCGTTGAAGATCGGCCCGCGCGAAGGCTCGGGCCAGTCGAGTCCGACCGCCTCGAACCACGGTTTCCACCATTCGTCGTCGGCGCGCAGCAGCGTGTGACGCGCGAGGTCGGCCGGCACGCGCGGCAGCCGCGGCGAAAGGCGCGGGCTGCAGACAGGAAAGAACGTCTCGCTCAGCAGATGCTCGGCATGGACGTCGGGCCAGCCGCCGAAACCCTGACGAATGGCGACGTCGGCGTCGTCGCGGCGAAAGTCGACGAGCGCGACGCTCGAGCGCACGTCGAGGTCGATGTCGCGGTGACGCGCGAGGAAGCTGCCGAGCCGGGGGAGAAGCCAGCGCGCGGCGAACGACGGCGTGACGCTGACGCGCAATCGTCGCGGATTGTTGCGCTCGCCCGCTTCGCGCAGCGCGTCGGCGATGTCGGCGAGCGCGGCGCGCAGCCGCGTCGCGAGGCGCTCGCCATCGTCGGTGACGCGAATGCCGCGCCCCGCGCGCTCGATCAGCGGCACGCCGACGATGTCCTCGAGCGCCGTGATCTGATGGCTGATTGCGCCGTGCGTGACAGCGAGCGCGTCGGCGGCCTTCGTGAGGCTGCCGGTGCGTGCGGCGGCTTCGAAGGCGCGAAGCCCCTGCATCGACGGCAGGCGTGCAGGCATTGCTTGCGTCCAGTGAGTTGTGAATGGAGATCACATATTAGCCGAAAACAAATCGATTGTCCGTGTCCGTTTCCGCTCCTAGACTCGTCGCTCGTGTCGAACGAAAACGGGGAACGTCATGAGAATCAGGCTCGCAACAGGATCCACGGTGGAAGCGGTCGTCACGCTCGCCGCCGCGGCGATGATGACCTTTGCATGGCTCGCAATGGCCGACGAGACCGGCGTCACGCAGGCGCACGCGGCGAGTGTCGCGACGTGCACCGCACCGTCTTCGTCGGGATGACGCTACACTCAATGAATGGCCGAACGGATCGTCAAATGCCCGCAATGCAAGGCCGATGTGCGATGGACGCCGGAGTCGAAGTGGCGTCCGTTCTGCTCGGAGCGCTGCAAGCTGATCGACCTCGGCGCATGGGCGAGCGATCGCTATCGAATCGAGA
>JAICLP010000316.1 GCA_025925475.1 Burkholderiales bacterium
AGTACGCGCGCCTCTACGATGATTTCGGCATCGGCACGACGACGTGGAGCCCGCTGGCATCCGGTCTTCTGTCCGGCAAGTACAACGGCGGCGTTCCGCCCGATTCGCGCGCAGCCATCAAGGGCTTCGAATGGCTCGCGGAGCGCATTCTCGAACCTGCGCGTCTCGCAAAGGTCCAAACGCTCGTTCCGATCGCGCAAGAACTCGGTTGTACGCTCGCCCAGATGTCCATCGCGTGGTGCCTCAGGAATCCGCACGTTTCGACCGTGATCACCGGAGCGAGCCGGCCCGCGCAGGTCGAAGAAAACATGAAGGCGCAGGACGTCGTTGCGAAGCTCACGCCCGACGTGATGGCGAAAATCGATGCCGCCATCCAATGATTCCGATGCGCGGCAGCATCGCGCGGCACGCGGATGAATTCCGCGCAATCGCGATCGCGCGCCGATCGCCGCACGCAGCCAAGCGGTGAACGGATGAACCCGCTCGATTCCTGGGCCGAGGAGCAGCGTTCCGCCTACCTGTATCGCGCTTGCGCCGATGCCGAGAACGGCACAGTGCGCGCCGAGTTGTTCCGGCGTCTTGCCGGCGAAGCCGAAGCGCAGGCCGCGATCTGGCGCGCGCAGTTGACCGCACGCGGCTATCCGGCGCCAGGTCCGTTCGTTCCCGACGCGCGCACCCGCATCGTCGCCAATCTCGTCCAGTGGCTCGGGCCGCGCCGGCTGAAGAACGTGCTCGCGGCCATGAAAGTGCGCGGCATGGCGATCTATGGTGGCGCGGCGGCAAGCGACGCCGTGCATCCGGCGCCGGCGCCCGGTGCAATGCTCGAGCGACGCCATCGCGGCCTCGGCGGCAGCGGCAATTTGCGCGCGGCGGTTTTCGGCGTCAACGACGGGCTCGTATCGAACGCCGGCTTGATCCTCGGCGTCGCGGGCGCCACGAGCGACGTCCGCATGATCGTGCTGTCGGGTGTCGCGGGCATGGCCGCCGGCGCGTTCGCGATGGCCGCCGGCGAGTACGTCTCGGTCAAGTCGCAGCGCGAGCTCTACGAGTATCAGATCGCCCTCGAGCGCGACGAACTTGCCCAGTATCCCGAAGCCGAGGCGCAGGAGCTCGCGCTGATCTATGCGGCGAAGGGATTGCCGGTGAAGCAGGCCGACCGCCTCGCGAAGCGGCTCGTCGCCGATCCCGAGAACGCGCTCGACACGCTGGCGCGTGAGGAGCTGGGCCTCAATCCCGGCCAGCTCGGCTCGCCGATCGCGGCCGCCGTCAGCTCGTTCGTTGCGTTCGCCGGCGGCGCGTTCGTGCCGCTCGCGCCTTATCTGCTCGGCGCGGCGCCGAATCCGCTCGGCTGGACGATCGGGCTCGCCGCGGCGGGACTCTTCAGCGTCGGCGCCGTCCTCTCGCTATTCACCGGGCGCAACGGCGTCTATTCCGGCGCGCGAATGCTGGTGCTCGGCGCCATGGCGGGCGCGGTCACGTTCGCGATCGGGCACCTGCTCGGCGTGGCGACCGGCTGAGAGCGTCCGGGCGCACCAAAAAAAGGCCGCAAACCTTGGCGGTTGCGGCCTTGTAGTTTCGGGCGGGTGGACAGGAGGTGCGCCCGACCGGAGTTCTGCGGGGTCGCCGTTACGTCGCCTTCATGCATTCGCTGCGGGCCTTCGCCGCATCGGCCTTGCTCATGCCCTTCGTCTTCGCGTTGCATTCGGCCATCTTGCTCGACGACGACGGCTTGGCCGCCGGCTTCGCCTTCATGCATTCGCTTCGCGCCTTGGCGGCTTCGTCCTTGCTCATGCCCTTCGTCTTCGCGTTGCACTCGGCCATCTTGCTGCTCTTGGCCTCGGTGCTCTTGGCGTCGGTGCCGGCAGCGAAGGCCGGCATCGCGACGGTTGCGGCAAGGGACACAATCAGCAGCGGAAGCAGTTTTTTCATGAGGACTCCGAGAGGGTTGTTCGAGGGGCTTGCGTGACCTGCGGTAGACCTTTCGAGCCAGTCTACGGCAAGCTTAACGGCCGAGGCAACCCATTCGCCGACTCGACGTCGGCGCGCTGTTGCGCGGGGACCCTCTTGCGGTGCAACATGGCGTTCTCCCGCCCGCGACCCCGGCGCTCGTGCACCGCGGCCGCACTCCTAACTCCTTGACGAAACAAGAAAAGCGGCCACGATGATCCTCGTCCTCGAACCGAACGTCCATCCGGAAAGCGTCGATTACCGGATGCTCACGAGCCAGCTCGAGCGGCTCTCCAACATCAGCTACCGGGTCCACCGCGAGGTGGGTTCGGAGGTGACGCTGACCGAGATCTACCTGATCGGCAACACCGCCGCGCTGACCGTCGAGCAGATGCAGGTGTTGCCCTGCGTCACGAAAGTCGTGCGGGTTTCCGAGCCGTACCGCGTGCTCGGGCGCCACAAGCAGGGCGATGATCGCGCGTCGTCGTTCGAGTACAACGGCGTGCGTTTCGGTCAGGACAACCTCAACGTGTTCGCGGGCCTTTGCGCCGTCGATTCCCGCGAATCCGTCGAAGCGATGATGAAGGCGCTGCGCGACAACGGCCAGGTGTGCACGCGGATGGGCGCGTACAAGCCGCGCACGTCGCCGTACGCGTTCCAGGGCTTCGGCGCCGAGTGCCTGCCTTACGTGTTCGAACTGGCCGGCAAGTACGGCATTCGCGTGATCTCGATGGAAGTCACGCACGAATCGCACGTCGACGAGATCCGCCGCGCGCTCGAGGCCACCGGCAACGCGACGGGCGTGATGCTGCAGATCGGCACGCGCAACACGCAGAACTTCGAGCTTTTGAAGCAGGTCGGGCGACAGCAGCAGTTTCCGGTGCTGATCAAGCGAGGCTTCGGCATCACGCTGGACGAATCGCTGAACGCCGCCGAGTACCTCGCGACCGAAGGCAACCGCAAGATCGTCTTCTGCCTGCGCGGCATGCACACGAACATGGGCGATCCGCACCGCAATCTCGTCGACTTCGCTCATGTGCCCGTCGTGAAGCGTCTGACGCGCATGCCGGTAGCGGTCGACCCGTCGCATTCGGTCGGCTTGCGCGCCCGTGCACCCGATGGCCTGCTCGACATCCTCCATGTTGCCGCACAGGGCGTGATCGCCGGCGCGAACATGGTGCTCGTCGACTTCCATCCCGAGCCTGCGAAGGCGCTCGTCGACGGTCCGCAGGCGCTGCTCGTGTCGGAGCTGCCGCATTTGCTCGCCGACATCGCGATTGCGCGCGAGGCCTACGAGAAGCGCGCACGCCTCGCCCGGGAGCAGCCGTCCGCCAGGTAGCGTCCCCATCATGATCCATCGCGCCGCGGAGGCAATGCGCATGGGCGGCGCCACATCCGCTGCCACATACCGTGCGCCCCGCTGGCTCGCCGGCGGCCATGCGCAGACGATCTGGCCGTTCCGGTTGCCGCGGGCCCGCGTGGCGCTGCGCCGCGAACGGGTCGATACCCCCGACGGTGATTTCTGGGATTTCGACTGGCTCGATGCCGATGCGCCACCGGGCGCACCGCTCGTCGTGCTCTTTCATGGACTCGAAGGCGGCTCGACGTCGCATTACGCGCGTGCGCTGCTCGCGCTTCTGCGTGCGCGCGGTCATCGCGGCGTCGTGCCGCACTTTCGCGGTTGCGGGGGCGCGCCGAACCGGCTGCCGCGCGCATACCACTCCGGCGATTACGAAGAGGTGGCGGCGATGCTCGCGCATCTGCGCGCGCATACCGATCCTGCGACGCCGATCCATGCCGTCGGCGTCTCGCTTGGAGGCAGCGCGCTCCTGAACTGGCTCGGCCGCGAAGAAAGCGCCGCGCAACG
>JAICLP010000095.1 GCA_025925475.1 Burkholderiales bacterium
AACTGGCGTAACAGCGAGCAGGCGGCGGCGACCGCCGCGTGCGACCGCTTCATTCGCACGTACCCGAATCATCCGAACGTCGACTACGCGTACTACCTGAAAGGCCTCGTGTACTTCCGCGAGGACCAGGGGATACTGGGTTACGTCTACGAGCTCGACCTGTCCGAGCGTGACCCGAAGCAGATGCGCGAATCGTTCGCGGCGTTCAAGGAGCTCCTGGCCAAATTCCCCGAGAGCCGTTACGCCGAGGACGCGCAGCTGCGTCTGCGCTATCTGACGAACGCGCTCGGGATGTTCGAGGTGCACGTCGCGGACTACTACTACAATCGCGGTGCGTATGTTGCGGCGGCCAATCGCGCCCAGATGTCGCTCGTCAATCATCCGCGCACCCCATCGAACGAGATGGCGCTCGACATCATGGTCAAGAGCTATCGCAAGCTCGGCCTGACGCAGCTCGCCGACGACGCGCAAGCGATCCTGCAGAAGACGTACCCGAACAGCGTCTATCTCGCCGCGAACGCGCCGAAGAAGCCGTGGTGGAAGATCTGGTAGCGGCACGGTCGGAGATAACTTGCGGCCGGAAAGTCGTCTCTTACCCCGCTTCGTTCATCCGCCGCCGGTCTCGTCGCGGTTGAAGAATGCCGTCACATCGGCTAGTTCGCGCGTGCGTCGCATCGGCGGCAGGCTCTGCCAGATCCGCTTGCCGTACGGCTTGTCGACGAGGCGCGGATCGCAGAGCATCAGCACGCCGCGATCGGTCTCCGTCCGGATCAGCCGTCCCGCTCCCTGCTTCAGGCTGATCACCGCCTGCGGCAGTTGCCACTGCATGAACGCGTTGCCGCCGTCGGCTGCGAGCTTCGCCAGCCGCGCGGCGAGCAACGGGTCGTCGGGTGGTGCGAACGGCAGCTTGTCGATGACGACCACCGACAAGGCATCGCCGGGCACGTCGACGCCTTCCCAGAAGCTCGCGCTGCCGAGCAGCACCGCGTTGCCGAGCGCGCGAAAGCGCAGCAGCAGCTCGCTCTTCGAGCCGTCGCCCTGCACGAGCACCGGATAGTCGAGGCCGTCGCGCTCGAAATGCCCGGCCAATCGCTCGCGCGCCGTGTTCAATGCGCGTAGCGTCGTGAACAGCAGGAACGTCCGGCCGCCGCTCGCCTTCAAAACCGGGACCGCCGCGTCGACGACCGCGTTCGTGTGCTCGACGCTGTTCGGCGGAGGTAACCCGCGCGGGACGTACAGCAGCCCCTGCGTCTTGTAGTCGAACGGACTGTCCCAGCAACCGGTTTGCGCATCGCCCAGGCCGAGCTGCGCGGTGTAATGCGAAAAATCGCGGCCGACGGCGAGCGTCGCCGACGTGAAGATCCAGGCACGTCCCGTGTCCTCGACCTGGCGGCGAAACACGTCGGCGATCGACAGCGGCGATGCATGCAATTGAAAGCCCGCGAGGCTCACGTCGACCCATCGGATCCACTGATCACCGGCCGCGTCGTCGTCGCCGATGCCTGCGCGCCAGCGTGCAAGCGCGATCGCCGCGGCATCGGCCCGCCGTGCGATCGCGGCGACATCCTCGCTGCGCTCGGCGACGAGCTGCATCTCACCGGCGAGCCGGTCGACGCCGGCCGCCAGCGCGTCGAGCGCATCGACGAAATCGCTGCGCGCCGCGACGACCGGTTGCGCGAACTTGCCCGGCGTTTCGCCGGCCGCGAGCCGCAGCTTGCGGATCAGCGGCGTGAGCGCGCCGCCGGCGTCGGGAAGATCGGGGATGTCGCGCAATTCGGTTCGCGCGACCGCTTCGGCGTCGCGGGCGAGCTCGGCGAGCTGGCTCGACGACGTCTGCTCTCCGAAGAACAGCGTCGCCGTATCGGGCAGCTGATGCGCCTCGTCGAGAATCACCGTGTTGCAGGCGGGCAACAGCTCGGCGAGGCCTTCGTCGCGCAGTGTCACGTCGGCGAAGAACAGGTGATGGTTGACGACGACGACGTCGGCGTCGAGCGCTTCCTTGCGCGCCTTCATGACGAAGCATTCGCGGTGGAACGCGCAATTGCTGCCGAGGCAGTTGTCGCGCGTCGACGTCACCATCGGCCAGATCGCCGCGTTCTCCGGCACGTCGGCGAGCTCGGCGCGATCGCCACGCTCGGTTGCACGGGCGAACGCGACGATTTTGGGCAGGTAGCGCGCGTCCTGCCGCGACGGCAGGCGCTCCTCGCGCGCAGTGCGCTCGAGATGATGCAGGCATACGTAGTTCGCGCGGCCCTTCAGCAAGGCGACGGTGATCGGCACGACGAGCGCGTCGCGGATCAGCGGCAGGTCGCGCTCGAAAAGCTGGTCCTGCAGCGTCTTCGTGCCGGTCGATACGATCACCTTGCCGCCATAGAGCAGCGCTGGAACGAGATAGGCGAACGTCTTGCCGGTGCCGGTGCCCGCCTCGGCGACGAGCGGCTGTCGCAACGCAATCGCCTGTGCGACGGCCTGCGCCATCGCGAGTTGCTGCGGCCTGAAGCGAAACCCGGGGAGCGTACGCGCGAGCGTCCCATTCTCGCCAAGGATCGAAGCGAGCTCGGCGTGCGACGTGTCGTCGGACACGTCCTGCGGCAGCGGTGCGTTCAGTGCGTCTTCGCCTTCGTGGCCGGGGTCTTCGCGGCGGCCTTCGCCGCGTGCTTAGGCTTCGCCTTGGCGTCCTTCTTCGCGATCTTCGTTTCGCTCTCGGCGAGGCTCGTCCGGACCTTCTCGATGCGCTGCGAGAACTCTTCGTACGGCTTCGCGACGCGCGCCTTGTAGTCGGCGTCCGATTCGCCGGTGTGCCATGCAAGGCCGCTCATCGCGGCGAGCCAGGTTTCCTGCAGGCCGCGCAGCGCCTCGACAGCCAGCTTCGACTTGCGGACCTCCTTCAACGCCGCGCTGTACGGATGCGCGATGTTCTGCTTCTGCTTGTCGAGGCACGACTCGCTCTTCGCGCCGTTCGTGCCTTCGGTCGACTTGTCGTAGCCGAACTCGAGGATCTCGATGGACTTCACGTTGCGGCACATCGTGTACAGATGCTGCACGGCGTCGAGATAGCAATCGAGCGGCGGCTTGCCGTCGGAATGCGGACAGACGTAGTTGTGCGCGGGACCGGGGTTGCCGCCGATGGTCTCGGCGTTCACTGGCGCCGCGACCAGCGCGACGAGCGCGAGGACGACGGGAACGAGCAGGTTGGGCATCGAGAGGAGCACGGGGAAAAAGCGATGCCGAATGCTACCTGTGGCACGCCCGCGGCTCAACTTGACGAATGGACGAGCTGTACAACATCCCGATGGCGCGTGCGCGTCGGCCGGCTCATCCCGGCTTGCCGTCAACGCGGGCGCGAACCAGCGATGGCGCGTACGCGATCGCATAAACGATGAACGCCATCGACCAGCACGCACCGGCCGCGATGACGGTCGCGAGATAGGCACCTGGAAACGCCAGTGCGCCGAAGACGCGAACGAGCGCGGCGAGCATCACCAGGATGTAGCAAGCCAGGTCGCGGCGATCGGCCATCAGAGGCCGACCGGTATGGCCGCGTGCGGTACGCGTCATCATGCCGATCGTCAGACCCCCGATGCCGCCGATGGTGAGCGCATGGAGCGCAATCGTGTAAGGCACGACGTCGATCGCGGCGAACGCGCGCAGCGCCAGGTGCACGACGATCCACGCATACGCCGCGTGCAGGATCCAGACGAGCGGCGTGCGCAGCGTGCGCCATGGCTGCCACAACGCGAGGCGCACGGCGTGCACGATCGCGAGCGCGGCAGCGAGCACGGCGAGGCCGGCGGACGGTTGCGCGATATCGACGACGAGAAGCAGCAGGACGCCACCGAGCGCGAGCTTCTCGACGACCGGATTTCGCCGCGCCCTTGTGCCGGGCACGCCATTGTTGGTGAACATCGGAATGACACGCCCGCCGACGACGGCCATGATGAACAGCACGATGTCGAGGCCCGCTTGCAGGCCGATGCGCTCGGGCCATTCCAGCACGCCGAAGTACGACAGGTGCAAGGCGACGGCCACGACGCCGAGCGCTGCGAGCAGCGCGACGAAGAAATAGTTGCGGCGATTGCGGGAAGCGAGCAGCGGAATCGCGACGCCGATCGCAACGGCGACGGGAAACGCGCCATTCACCCACGCGGCCGCTGTCAGATACGGCGTTGCGGCGAGGATGCGGCCGGCGATCCACAGCAGCGCGAAGCCGGCGAGCATCGGACCCGACGGCGTTGGACGCCCCGTCCAGTTGCGAACCGCCGTGAAGAGGAACCCGGCGACGACGGCGACCACGAACCCGAACAGCATCTCGCTGCCATGCCATGTCGGCCCGCGAACGTACGCGAACGGCAGCACGCCCGCGTACTGGCAGACCCAAAGCGCGACCGACAACGCGGCGAAGATGCTCGCCAACAGGTAGAACGGCCGAAATCCGAGGTTCCACAGTCCAAACGTGCGCGAGCCCGCCTGGCGTCCGATCGTAGGTACGCCATTGATCAGCATTGTCATACCTTCGCCGTATCGCTCATCGATGGTTCACCGAGCTCGTCGTCGCTCGACGCGACGCGGGACGGGCAGCAGGATCGCACGCAGTTGCGCTCGATCGGCGACCAGGTCGGCAAGCGTGTATCGATCGAGCACGGCGTAGAACGCCTCGACGGCATCGCGCAGCACACCGCGCAGGCGGCATGCCGGCGCGATCGAGCATTTCGGCGCCGACGAATCGAAGCACGCAGCCGGCAGCGCCGGCCCTTCGGCGCTGCGCACGACCGTGCCGACGTTGATCTTCGACGCTGCCAGCGCGAGCTGCAGGCCGCCGCCGCGGCCGCGAACGTTCTCGAGAAAGCCCGCCTTGCCGAGGAAGTGCACGACCTTGACAAGGTGATTCTCCGAGATCCCGTAGCTTCGCGCGATTTCCGCGATCGTCGCGCGCTGGTCGGGTCGTGCCGCGACGAAGATGAGCACGCGCAAACAGTAGTCGGTATAGCTCTTGAGGCGCATTGCCGACGAAGCGTTGAAAGGCCGGGCGCCGAGTGCTGGGCGCCGCGATAACCGAATCAGCCGAGAAACGATCACACCATTTCACGACATGCCGCAAAGGAGTATACCGCATACACCTTTTCGTGCACTTCGTCGGTCGCGATCAAACTCGAGTGGCTTCGAAGTGCAGGAAGCGGCGCGGCGATACGCGCCGGCGCCGCTCGTGAATCGGCGGCTAGAGCGTGCAGCCGCCCGAGACTTCGATGACGGCGCCGTTGATGTACGACGCTTCGTCGGACGCGAGCCACGCGTACGTGTTCGCGATCTCCTCCGGCTTGCCGAGACGGCCGAGCGGCACCTTCTCTTCCATCATCTTGATGACCTTGTCGGGAATCGACGAGAGGATGGCGGTCTCGATGAAGCCCGGGCAGATCGCGTTCGCGCGGATGCCCTTGCGGCCCAGTTCGCGCGCCCACGTCTTGACCATGCCGATCACGCCGAACTTCGTTGCCGCGTAATTGGTCTGGCCGAAGTTGCCATATAAACCCACGATCGACGACGCGTTCAGGATGACGCCAGAGTTCTGCTCGAGCATGATGTCGACAACCGCCTTGGTGCAGTGGTAGACGCCCTTCAGGTTGACGTCGATCACGCGCTCGAATTGCTCGTCCGTCATCTTCTTGAATT
Organism: Burkholderiales bacterium; assembly: GCA_025925475.1. GTDB lineage: Bacteria > Pseudomonadota > Gammaproteobacteria > Burkholderiales > Casimicrobiaceae > VBCG01. The sequence goes on from JAICLP010000095.1 coordinate 5,668, forward strand.
GCGCGTCCTGCACGATGCCCGCGTTGTTGACGAGCGTGTCGATGCGGCCCCACTTCGCCATCACGCCCGACACCATCTTCGCGATGCTCTCCTTGTCGGTGACGTCGACGTGAAAGCCGGCCACTACCCCTCCGGCGTCGCGGATCGCACGCACCGTGTCCTCGACCGCTTCGGCGTTGATGTCGCACACCGCCACGCGAGCGCCTTCGGCCGCGAATTTGAGAGCCGTTGCCCGCCCGATGCCCTGGCCGGCCCCCGTGATGATCGACACTTTGTCAGTCAAGCGCATTGCTGGTGTTCCTTCCGGGAAAGATGCGACCGCGAAGGCGCGGCAGTCAAACTTACTTAATCTAGCGGAAGATATTGCACCGCACAAGCTTCAAATCGGTATTTGTTGCCTAAATCGGACCCTTGCGGCGTTTTCGACACGTCGCAGCGCTTTTCATGCAAAACCAATGCCTTAGGGGAGCTGGTGACGCCAGCGCCATCGGCGGCGGGCGCGCCAGGAGGCTGGCCAACCGGCCATCGCGCACCCCGTGATGTCGCTATGCGTCATAGACGCGAGGTTGCAGGGGACCAGTGATCGATGACGAGTTCGAGACTTGAAAGGCCCTGGTAGCGATTGATCTCGGGGCGAAACAGCGCGTGTATTTGCGCGGGCAATGGCGCGGCTGTTCGGAACGCGATGGCGGGAAAGCGCTCGCGTTCTCGCGCGAGCACGAGTCTCGCATGGCCATCGCCGACGCTGCGCTGATCGGCAACGTCGTACACGCCATCGAACGCGGGCGCCGGAAACCCCTGGCCCCACGCGGGCTGCCGAAGCGCGACGCCGAGCTCGTACGTGAGCTCGCCCGGAGCGAGCGCGCCGTCGCTTTCGTGCACGCGCCGAAGCAACGCATCGTTCAACGTCTCGCGCGCGACCGCCTCGAACGCGACGGCGAATCGAGGGAGCGAATCGGCGGCTATCGACAGCCCGGCCGCGTACGCATGTCCGCCGAAGCGCACGACGAGCCCGGGCTCGCGTTTCGCGACGCGATCGAGCGCGTCCCGCAGGTGAAAGCCGGGGATCGATCGTCCCGAACCCTTGAGCTCGTTGTCGCGCCCTTGCGCGAACACGACGGACGGCCGGTGATAGCGGTCCTTGAGCCGCGACGCGACGATCCCGATCACGCCCTGATGCCATTGCGCGCGATGGACGCACACCGTGTAGGCGCTCGCATCGGCCGGCGCGGCCGCTTCGACGGCTTCGAGCGCCTCGTCCTGCATCGTCGTTTCGATGTCGCGGCGCTCGCGATTCAAGCGGTCGAGCTCGCGCGCCATCGGTTGCGCTTCCGCGCCGGACTCTGCGATCAGGCAGCGGATGCCAAGCGACATATCGGCGAGACGGCCCGCGGCATTGAGCCTCGGGCCGGCGACGAAGCCGAGATCGGTCGCTGTCGCCTGCGCGATGTCGCGACCCGCCACGGTGAAGAGCGCGGCGATACCCGGTCGCGCGCGCCCGCCTCGAATGCGTGCGAGCCCCTGCTCGACGAGGATGCGGTTGACGTGATCCAGACGCACGACGTCGGCGATCGTGCCGAGCGCAACGAGGTCGAGCAGCGATGCGAGGTTCGGCTCGCTGCGGCCCGCGAAGGCGCCCGCGCGCCGCAGATGCGAGCGCAGTGCGCAGAGGACATAGAACATGACGCCGACGCCCGCGATGTGCTTCGACGGAAAGGCGCAACCCGGCTGATTCGGGTTGACGATGATCGCCGGCCGCGGCAACTCGCTTCCCGGCAAGTGATGATCGGTGACGAGCACGTCGATCCCTGCCGCCGCGGCGGCGCGCACGCCGTCGACGCTGGCAATGCCGTTGTCGACGGTGACGAGCAGCCGGGGTGCACGTTGCGCGGCGACCGCGACGATTTCCGGCGTCAAGCCATAGCCGAACTCGAAGCGGTTCGGCACGAGGAAATCGACGTCGGCGCCCATCGCGCGCAAGCCGAGCAAACCGACGGCGCAGGCCGTTGCACCATCCGCATCGTAGTCGGCGACGATGAGCACGCGCTCGCGCCGTTCGATCGCATGCGCGAGCCGTGCGGCAGCGGTGTCGACGTTCGCGAGTTGCATGAAATCGGGCAGTGCCGCGAGCGAATGATCGAGCTCGTGCGCATCGACGATTCCACGTGCGGCGTAAACGCGCGCGAGCAGCGGCGCCAGTCCGTGCGCGAGCAGCAGGCGGTAACTGCCGGGAACCGGGCGCCGGACGATCATTCGTCGGCGGGTACAGGAATCTCGAATGGGCGGTGCGAGGCGCGGGCGATCCATCGTCGCCAGAAGCGTGGTGCATGGGCGGTCCACGTGGCCGCCGTGCCGTTGCCGTCGGCGATCAGATGCAGCGCGTGGAGGCCTTGCGTTCCAAGACGCTGGAGTGCGGGCGCGAGCCACTTCGCGTCGAGGTCGCCTGCGTGCTCGAGAACCGCGAGCCGCATTGCGCCCCGATTCGCATCGAGCGCGGGCGCCATCAACTGCTCGAAGCCGCCGTCAACCTCGCCTGACAAAAAGGGGCCAGGCTCGAATCTGCGGAAACGCGACTTCGAGCCTGGCCCCTTTTTGTCCGCCGGCGCCGCATGCGCCGCGATGCCGCGCGCGAGATCGCCAAGACGCGTCGGCGGTGCGGCAACGATCGTCGGCGGCAACGAACGGACATCGGCCATCCGGCCACCGCCGGAGAACCAGATGCCGCTCACGGCCAGTGCACCGCGCGCTTCGCGCGCGACGTTGACCGGGTGATCGTGCATCATCATCTCGATTTCGTTCTGCCACCGTTTCCAGACGCCGCCGTCTGCGCCGCTCGGCATGCTGGCGAGCACATTGCGCCCCCGCACCGCGTCGGGCGGCGTCGTCGCGATATTCGCCGGCTGCGAGCGGCGCGCGAACCACGCGTCGGGCCGCACCGCTTCGAAGCGTAGATCGTCTGAAGCGAAATGACGATCGAGCATTTGGCCGAGGACGTTCGCATCCTCCGGCGACAAGTCGTCGATCGTCTGCACGAGCGCGATGCGATCGCGATCGGCGACAAGATGCACCGGATCGGCCCGGAGCACGTAGTCGTCGCGGGGATCGCCGCCTGCACCGAGCAGCGCCAGCGGCGCGACCGGCGTTTCCCGATCGACGCCGAGGGTCGCGAAGAGCGCCGCTGCGATGCCGCGTGGCTCGATGTGCGGCGTGCCGGCGAAATGCGCGAGCTCCGACAGCGAGCGCATCGTCGCGAGATCCTGCGATGCCAGCGCCAGCAATCCGGGAACGACGAGGACGAGCGTATCCGCCATGCGATAATGGGCCGCGATCCTGCCTGCGACGAGCGTAGCGTACCGCCCGCGCATCGCGTCCCTGGTTTCCCAGCGTCTTTCCTGATCGATCGTGTCGCCGTACGAACTGGCCGTCGGCCTGCGTTATACACGCGCCCGCAAAGGCTCGGGACGCAACACGTTCATTTCGTTCATCGCTCTGACCTCGATGGCCGGCATCGCGCTCGGCGTCGCGGCGCTGATCGTCGTGCTGTCGGTGATGAACGGCTTCCAGCAGGAGTTGCGAAACCGCATTCTGTCGGTCGCGTCGCACGTCGAGATCCGCGGCTATCCCGAGCTCAGGAACCCGGACGCGATCGCCGCCGTGGCGAAGAAGAATCCGCACGTCATCGCAACGGCGCCGTACGTGAACGGACAGGCGATGCTTTCGGCCGGCGACGCGAATCGCGGCGCACTGCTGCGCGGCATCGTTCCGGCCGACGAGGCCAAGGTCGCCGACATCGGCTTGCACATGCGGCGCGGCACGCTCGAAACGCTGACGCCCGGCGCGTTCAACATCGTGCTTGGCGCCGAGCTCGCGCGCGCACTCGGCGTCACCGTCGGCGACAGCGTCGTCGTCATCACGCCGGAGGGAACCATCACGCCAGCCGGCGCGCTGCCGCGGCTCAAGAGCTTCAACGTGAGCGGCATCTTCGAGGTGGGCATGTTCGAGTTCGACAGCGGCCTGGCGCTCGTCAACCTCGACGACGCGGAGAAGCTCTACCGCCAGGACGCGCCGACCGGCGTGCGTCTCAAGCTCGACGACATGTTCGCGGCACCCGAAGTCGCGGCGCAGCTCGCGCCGAAGATGCCGGACGACGTCGAAGTGCGCGACTGGACGCGCAACCACGCGAATTTCTTCCGCGCGGTCGCGATCGAGAAGCGCGTGATGTTCATCATCCTGACGCTGATCGTCGCGGTGGCCGCGTTCAACATCGTCTCGGCGCAGGTGATGGCCGTAACCGACAAGCGCGCCGACATTGCGATCCTGCGCACGCTGGGCGCTGCGCCGTCGTCGATCATGTCGATCTTCATCATCCAGGGCGCGCTGATCGGCATCATCGGCACGCTGATCGGCGTCGTCGGCGGAGTGCTGCTCGCGCTCAACGTCGAGACCGTCGTGCCGGCGATCGAGCGCACGTTCCACATCCAGTTCCTCGACAAGAGCGTTTACTACATCAGCGATCTTCCGTCCGATCTGCAGATTCCCGACGTCGTGACGATCGCCGTCATCGCGCTCGTGCTGGCGCTCGTCGCGACCCTCTATCCGAGCTTCCGGGCGGCGCGCGTCAATCCCGCCGAGGCGCTGCGCTATGAGTGACGGTACCGAGCGGCTGCGCAGCCAGGTCGGCACCCCTCACCCTGGCCCTGTCACC
>JAICLP010000424.1 GCA_025925475.1 Burkholderiales bacterium
ATGTAGACGACGCCGACGATTAGCGCGATCGCGATGAGGATGTATTTCCAGAGGGGATAGCGGTTCATCGTTGCTTACAGTCCCTTGATCGTCCCCTTCGGCAGCAACTGCGAGATCGATCCGCGCTGGACGATCATCTGCACGTTCTGCGCGACCTCGACGGTCACGTACTGCTCGTCGAGCTTGACGATGCGCCCGAGGATACCGCCCGCCGTGACGACCTCGTTGCCCTTCTCGAGCGACTCGAGCATCGCACGCGCCTCCTTCTGCTTCTTCTGCTGCGGCCGGATCAGCAGGAAGTAGAACACGACGAAAATCGCGACCATCGGCAAAAAGGTCAACAGCGTGTTCTCTTGCGCGGCGCCTGTTGCCGCCTGCGCGAAAGCGGGGGAAATCAGCACGAAGGAGTCTCCGTTGTGGTCGCGGGAGCGGACGCTGCACCCGCAGGACCGTCACGCGGGCACGCCAGTTGAGGCGGCGCGCGGCCGGGACAGTCCGGTTCAACCCGCTAGTCTAGCAGGCCGGCGCGAGCGAAGTCATGCGGAAAGCGGGCCGGATCGGGGCTCGCCGCGGGCCCGGTCGGCTTCGAAGCGCGCGACGTAGGCGGGAAGGCTCGACGCCTCGATTGCGCTTCGCAGTTCCGCCATCAGCGTCAGGTAATAGTGCAGATTGTGGATCGTCGCGAGCCTCGCGCCCAGGATCTCGTTGATCCGCTGCAGGTGATGCAGGTAGGCGCGCGAGAAGTTGGCGCACGCATAGCAACCGCACGTGGGGTCGAGCGGGCCGGCATCGTTCCGGTGCCGGGCGTTGCGAATGCGAATGTCGCCGTGGCGCGTGAAGAGCCAGCCATTACGCGCGTTCCGCGTCGGCAGCACGCAATCGAACATGTCGATGCCCGCGACGACGCCGGCGACGATGTCCTCCGGCGTGCCGACACCCATCAGGTAGCGCGGCCTGTCGGCCGGCAGCCTTGGCGCCGTGAAGCGCAGCACGCGCAACATCTCGTCCTTCGGTTCGCCGACCGACAGTCCTCCGATCGCGTAGCCGTCGAAGCCGATCTCGACGAGACCTTCGCGCGAACGATCGCGCAGGTCATCGTACATGCCGCCCTGCACGATGCCGAAGAGCGCATTTGCATTCCCCGCGTGCGCCGCCTTCGACCGTGCGGCCCAGCGCAGCGAGAGTTCCATCGACCGTGCGGCTTCCGCATGCGTTGCCGGGAACGTGGTGCACTCGTCGAAGACCATCACGACGTCGGAATCGAGCGCGCGCTGGATCTCCATCGACTTTTCCGGCGACAGGAACAGCCGGTCGCCGTTGACGGGCGATGCGAAGGCAACGCCTTCCTCGCGCACCTTGCGCAGCGCGCCGAGGCTCCACACCTGGAAGCCGCCGGAGTCGGTCAGGATCGGCCGGTCCCAGCCGATGAACCGGTGCAAGCCGCCGTGCGCGGCGACGACGTCGGTGCCGGGACGCAGCCACAGATGGAACGTGTTGCCGAGAATGATCTGTGCGCCGAGGCCGGTCAGTTCGGCCGGCGACATCGTCTTGACGCTGCCGTACGTGCCGACCGGCATGAAGACCGGCGTTTCGACGCTGCCATGCGCAAGCGTCAGGCGGCCGCGCCGCGCCTCGCCGCAGCGGCCGAGCACTTCGAACGGCATCGCGCTACCCGGCGGTGATCGTGCCGTCGAGGTGCGTCGTCAGCACGAGCGCGGGACCGAACCCGCTTTGCAGGAAGTTGCCGTCGAGAACGATCGCGAACGTGAACGCCGTGCGCCATGCATCGAGTTGCGCGCGATTGACGAAGCCTTTGCTGATCTGCCCGAGGTCGCCCGGGACGATCGGGCCGATCGGCGCTGCCTTGCATCCGGTTGCGGCGAAATCGAATGCATTGCTCCACACCTTGTAGAAGTCGCCGCCGAAATCGGTGCCGTAGGTGCTGAACGTTCGCAGCACCGGGTACTGCGGGGCGATGCCGACGTGGATCACGCAGGCAGCATCGGTCTGCCGGAATGCGATGGCGGGATCGATGTTCCCGCGC
>JAICLP010000445.1 GCA_025925475.1 Burkholderiales bacterium
AGCACGCTCGGCGAGACGACGCAGACCTTCACGTACCTGCTCGCCGGGATCGCCGCCGTCAGTCTCCTCGTGGGCGGCATCGGCATCATGAACATCATGCTCGTCTCGGTCACCGAGCGCACCCGCGAGATCGGCGTGCGCAAGGCGCTCGGCGCGACGCGGCGCAACATCCTGCTGCAATTCCTCATCGAGGCCGTGGTGCTGTGCATGCTCGGCGGCATCGGCGGGATCGTGCTCGGTGGTGGCGGTGCCATACTGATGACGGCGATCGCACACTGGAACGTGTCGCTGTCGCTCCCGTCGATCATCCTCGCGTTCGCGTTCTCGGCGGCCGTCGGCGTCCTGTTCGGCGTGTGGCCCGCACGCCGCGCCGCCGCGCTCAACCCGATCGAGGCCCTGCGCTACGAGTGAGGATGCGCTACCGGTAGTTGCCGAACTGCAGCTCCACCCCGAAGTCCTTCGAGCGCAGGAGCTGCATGACGCGCTGCAGATCGTCGCGTGACGGCGAGCTGACGCGCACCTGGTCACTCTGAATGGCCGCCTGCGTCTTGGGGATCTTCGCCTCCTTGATCGCGGCGGCCACTTTCTTTGCCGTGTCCGTGTCGAGCGCCGTCTTGAGCCCGATCTCGCAGCGGACCGTGTCACCGCCCGCCGGCTTCACCTCGCCGATGTCGAGGTTCTTCACCGGGACGTTGCGCTTGATGAGGCGCGAGCGCAGCACGTCGATGAGCGCCGTCATCTGGAAGTCACTGTCCGCGACGAGCACGAGCTGGTTCTCGGCGCGCTTGAACTCGATCGTCGCCTTCGATCCCTTGAAGTCATAGCGCTGGCCGATCTCCTTCTGCGCCTGATTCACGGCGTTGTCCACTTCCTGCATGTCGACGCCGGTCGTGACGTCGAACGAAGCGAGCTGCGGCATCAGCGCACCTCCGGGGTCGCGACCACGGCGAGATCGTCGTCGCCGAAGCCCGCGGCGATGACCTCGTCGAATCGCTGCGCGATTGCGGGGAGCACGTGCAGCACCGCATCGCTCGCGCTCGCCGATTCCTGCATCAGTCGAACGTCCTTGCGCGCGGCCGAGAGCTCGAACAGGGGCGGCGTGTAGTCGCCCTCGGCCATCCGCTTGCCGCGGCCGGCCACCTGCCCCGCCGGATTGAAATCGCGGAAGAGCGTGTACGCGTCGCGTGGATCGATGTCGAGTCCGCGCGCGAGCGAATAGAGATCGGCGAGCCCGCTCACGACGAACATGATCATCATGTTCCCGAACAGCTTGAACGCGGCCGCGAGATCGGGGCGCTCACCCATGTACCGCACAGTCCCCGTCATTCGCTCGAGCTCCGCGCGGACCTCGTCGAAGAGCGGCTGCGGTCCGGCAACGAGCATCGTCCCGGTTCCCTCGCGCGCGTTGCCCGGCCCCATGAACACCGGCGCGTGCAGGAAGCGCACGCCGAGCGCGGCGAGCCGCTCCGCGCGGAGCTTCGTCGGCTGCACAGCGGTGGTCGAGTGGTCGATGATGATGGCGCCCGGCTCCAGCCCCGCGAGAAGCTGGGCCAGCACGTCGTCGACGGCGGCATCATCCAGGAGCGACAGATGAATCCTGGACGCGCCACGAACGGCGTTGGCCGGCGAGTCCGCGACGCGTGCGCCATCGGCGGCGAGCGCCTGGGCCTTGCTC
>JAICLP010000129.1 GCA_025925475.1 Burkholderiales bacterium
CCGCTCGCTGCCCCCCAGGGGGCGCACAGTCACTTGGGGCGGCCCGGCGCGACTGTGATGCCCCCCACGCTCGCTCCGCTCGCTGCCCCCCAGGGGGCGCACAGTCACTTGGGGCGGCCCGGCGCGACTGATGAACCGGGAAGGTAACCTGCAGGCGCCCACGCGCCACCCGCTCGAGTGGCGCGACGCGGCGTTCTACGACGAGCAGGCGCTGCAGAAGGAGCAGGAGCGCATCTTCGAGATCTGCCACGGTTGCCGTCGCTGCGTATCGCTATGCGGCGCGTTTCCGACGCTGTTCGACCTCGTCGACAACAGCGCGACGATGGAAGTCGACGGCGTCGCGAAGGAGGATTACTGGAAGGTCGTCGACCAGTGCTACCTCTGCGACATCTGCTACATGACCAAATGTCCGTACGTTCCGCCGCACCCGTGGAACGTCGACTTTCCGCACGTGATGCTGCGTGCGAAAGCGGTCAAGTTCAGGAAGGGCGACTACCGGCTTCGTGATCGCGTGCTGACGAGCACCGACGCCGTCGGCAAGCTTGCGACGATTCCGGTCGTCGTGCAGGCCGTCAACAGGGCAAACAATTCGCCGCCCGTGCGCAAGGCGATGGAGAAGGTGCTGGGCGTCGCCGCCGAGGCGTGGTTGCCGCCCTACGCGGCCAGGCGCTTTCGCGAATCGGCGCCGCCTTCGCTCGCGTGGCCGATACGCGATGGCCAGCGCGCGCCCGGCAAGGTCGCGATCTTCGCCACCTGCTTCATCAACTACAACGAGCCGGGCATCGGCCACGACCTGCTGAAGCTCCTGCATCACGCGAAGGTGCCGTACAGGCTCGTCGCGAGCGAAGTGTGCTGCGGGATGCCGAAGCTCGAACTCGGCGATCTCGAAACCGTCGAATCGTTGAAGAACGCCAACATCCCGATGCTCGCGCCGCTCGCGCGCGCCGGCTACGCGATATTGACGGCCGTGCCATCGTGCACGCTGATGTTCAAGCAGGAATTGCCGCTTCTGTTCCCCGACGACGAGGACGTGAAGATCGTCTCCGACGCGATGTTCGACCCGTTCGAATACTTCGTCGCCCGGCAGCGCGACGGGCTGCTCGACCGCGACTTCAAGCGCGGACTCGGCAAGGTCAGCTATCACATTCCGTGCCATTCGCGCGTGCAGAACGTGGGCCAGAAGACACGCGAGGCGCTCGAATGGATCCCCGACACGTCGGTCAACGTCGTCGAGCGCTGCTCGGGCCACGACGGCACGTGGGGCGTCAAGCGCGAGTTCTTCGACGATGCGATGAAGATCGGGCGTCCGGTGTTTCGGCGCATGGAGGAATTCGAGCCGGACTTCGTGAGCTCCGACTGTCCGATCGCGGGCCGGCGCATCGAGGAAGGCATCGTGCAGAGTGGCAGCGAACGGCGGCCGCAAAAGGCGCATCCGCTCACGCTGTTGCGCATCGCGTACGGCATCGACTGATTCCCGCGAACGCGCCATGCCGAGGATCGCACGCGACAGCCTGCTCACGCTCGAAGCCTATGCGAAGGAGCGGCCGGCGTTTCGTGCGCGCGCCGTCGCGCACAAGCGCTCGCGCACCGTGCATCTCGGCGAGCACGTGACGCTGCTCTTCGAGGACGAGCTCACGATCCGCTACCAGGTCCAGGAGATGCTGCGCATCGAGAAGACGTTCGAGGAGGAAGGCATCCAGGACGAGCTCGATGCGTACAACCCGCTCGTTCCCGACGGCCGCAACCTGAAGGCGACGATGCTGATCGAGTACGAGGACGAGAACGCCCGGCGCGAAGCGCTGGCGCGCCTTCGCGGCATCGAGCACCGCGTCTTCGTGCAGGTTGCCGATTGCGAGCCGGTGTTCGCGATCGCCGACGAGGATCTCGAGCGCGAGAATGCGCAGAAGACGTCGTCGGTGCACTTCCTGCGCTTCGAGCTGACGCCGCCGATGATCGCGTCCTTCAAGGGCGGCAGCGAGGTGACGATCGGCATCGATCATCCCCGCTATCAGGTGCGCGAAAGCCTCGCGCGTCCCGTGCAGGCGGCGCTCGCCGCCGACTTCAGCTAGTCGCGGAAATTCTGGTATTGCAGCGGATAGTCGGTGACCGACTTCCGCACGAGCGCGATCGCATCCTGCAGGTTGTCCTTCTTCGGCCCCGCCACCCGTACCGCGTCGCCCTGGATCGACGCCTGCACCTTGAGCTTGCTTTCCTTCAGGAGCTTGACGATCTTCTTCGCGCGCTCCTGCTCGACGCCGGTGCGCACGGTGACCGCCTGCTTCACCTTGTTGCCGGAGATCTTTTCCGCATTGCCGTACTCGAGCGAGCGAATGTCGACCTGTCGCTTCGACAGCTTGGCAACGACGATGTCGGTCACCTGCTTCAGCTTGAAGTCATCGTCGGCGAAGAGCGTCATCGCCTTGCCGTCGTAATCGACGCGGGCGTCGGAGCCCTTGAAGTCGAAACGCGTCGAGATCTCCTTGTTCGCCTGGTCGACCGCGTTGCGCACTTCCACTTGATTGACCTCCGAGACGATGTCGAACGACGGCATGGCGGGCTCCGCTTGCGGCGAAAGCCGCTAGCATAGCGTGCCGATCGGGTGGTAGCGATCAGCCGGGTCGCTGCCGGCTTCGACGCCACGAATGCGGCGAAAGGTTCAGGCGTACTTCAGCAACGCCATTGGCCCGCGTGAAAGCCCGTACGGCGACTCGCGCAGCCACTCGCGCAGCTTTTCCTCGGGCAGCGGCCGGCTCATGAAGAATCCCTGCGCCTCGTCGCAGCCCATCGCGCGAAGGCGCGCGAGGCTGCGCTCGTCCTCGATGCCTTCCGCAACGACGCGCAGGCCGAGGTTATGCGCGAGGTCGATCGTCGAACGCACGATCACCATGTCGTTCGCATCCTCCATTGCCGCGATGAACGTGCGATCGATCTTCATCTCGTGGACGCGGAGCTTGCGCAGATAGGCGAGCGACGAGAAGCCGGTGCCGAAGTCGTCGATCGACAGCTGCACCCCGAGCGCGTGCAATTGCGCGAGCGTCTGCACGGCGCGCTGCGGGTTTTCCATGAAGCTGCTTTCGGTGATCTCGAGGCAGACGAGCTCCGCCGGCACCTTCGAGCTCGCGAGAAGCTTCGCGACGATGTTCGGCAGGTCGGGGTTCTGCAGGTCGCGCACCGAGATATTGACCGATACCTGCAGCCGAATGCCTTCGGCAAGCCATTGTCCGCAGCGATGAAGCGTCGTCTCGAGCACCCATCGCGTCACCGTGCGCACGAAACCCGTCCGCTCGGCGAACGGCATGAACTCGATCGGCGGGACCATGCCACGGGCCGGATGCATCCAGCGCACGAGCGCTTCGACGCCTTTCACGCGGCCAGTCGCGAGATCGATCTTCGGCTGAAAGAACACGACGAGCTCCTCGCGCTCGAGCGCCCGTCGCAATTCGCCGAGCAGCGACAGCTGCTCCTGCCGGCTTCCGTCGTGATCGGGATCGTAGAATGCGTATTCGGAGTTGGCGGCCTTCGCGAGGTACATCGCGATGTCGGCGTGGCGGATGAGCGTACCGGCCGTATCGCCGTGGTCCGGGAAGCACGCGATGCCGATGCTGGCGCCGACGTCGAGCGACTGCCCGTTGCAGTCGATCGGCTGCTCCATGCAGCGAAGCACCTTGCGCACGACCTCGACGATGCGCTCCTCGTTCCCGGTCGTGAGCAGCGCCGCGAATTCATCACCGCCGAGGCGTGCGACCGTGTCCGATTCGCGCAGCGCAGCGCGAAGCCGGGTGCCGACTTCGCGCAGCACGTCGTCGCCGATCGCGTGGCCGAGCGTGTCGTTGATGTGCTTGAACCGGTCGAGGTCCATCATCATCACCGTGAGCGGCGAGCCGTTTCGCCGCGCGGCGTGCACGGCCTGCTGCAGCCGATCGTTGAAGAGCGCACGGTTCGGCAGTCCGGTCAGCCGATCCTCGTAGGCGAGGCGCAGGATTTCGCGCTCGTGCGCGGCGATCCCTTCGCGCATGTGATTGAAGCTTTCGGCGAGCGCGCGAATCTCGTCGGTGCCCTCGAGCTCGAGCTTGTCGGAGTAATCGCCGTTGCGGATGCGGGTGGCGCTTTCGGTCAGGCGGTTGAGCGGTCGCGTGATGCTCCGCGCGATGAAGTAGCTGCCGATCATCGATGCGGCGAGCGACAGCGCGGCGAGGCCCATCAGCAGCACGCGCAAGTGATCGAAACGCGCGAGCGCATCGCGCACCGACCGCTGCAGCACCGCGACGACGCGTGCACCGCCGTCGGACGCGAGCGTGATCACGCGGCTCTGGAATTCGGCGTCGTCGGCAAGCGCGTCATGGTCGGATGGCGCACGTGCGGGCGCGTCGCGCAGCCGCGCGACGAGCACTTCCCGGGTCGCTGCCGGCAGCGTCGATGCGAGCACGCGCCAGCGGCCATTCGAAGCCTGCGCGGCGAACGAAACGTCGAGCGTGGTCAGGTTCTCGAGATCGTGTGCGAGCGAATCGTCGATGACGAAGCCGATCGCGACCCATGCAATCGGGAGCGGCGCCTTCACCGGCACCACGACGAGCTGCTGCGGCCGTCCATTGATGATGACGATCGACGACGCTTCGCCGCTGTCCTCCGCCCGTGCCACGAGGTCGGGATAGGCGAAACGCGCGGAGGCGTCGGGCGGTGCAAGCGTATCGGCGACGACGCGGCCGTCCGGCGCGATCAGCTGCATGACGTCCGCGTGAATGCGTGCGCCGTGATTGCGCAGCGCCGACTCGATCGTGCGCTCGTCGCTCGTCGCGATCGCCTGCCTGAACGCGAAGTCGGACGCGAGCACCATCGCGCTTTGCGTGAGTCGCGCTCGATTGTGCTCGAGCGAGCGCTGGAAGATCCGCTCGCCGGTTGCGAGCTCCTCGTCGATGATGCCCTGCGCATTGCGCGAGTTCGCCGCGTTGACGAGCAGGAACGCCGCGCACTGCACGATCGTCAGCAGTACGACGAAGAAGATGATGATCCGGGTGCGAAGGCGTTTCATCCGGGGACGCGTGCTCGTCACGATGGCGCGATGCGATGCCCGTCGCAATCGAGCGGGCGTGGTGAGGCGCGATGGGCTAGGTGCATGCGACGGGGCGGCGAGGCGATTACGCGCCGACTAAGCAAGAGCCGCACCATCCGAGGGCGCCTTGCGAAAGCACCCGATGCGCGGGAATGTCTACGCGCAATTAGGGGTAGCCGCAAGCGGGCGACACGTTGTCGTCGACAGATTGCGTGCGCGCCTGTGCAGCCTTTAGCGCGCCCGATCGCACAGATTTCGCGGGGGAAGCTCTTGTGCAGAAGGCGCGAGAGCGCACGGTCCGCAAGCACGACGCCGTTCGTCTGGCAGCGCGGACAGTAGTTGCATTCGTTCTCGGCGTAGACGATCCGCTGAACGGGCGTGCCGCAGACGGGGCACGGCTGTCGGAATTTGCCGTGCACCGCCATTTCGGCGCGAAACGCGGTGACCTTCTCGGGGAAGGCGGCGCCGGTCTGCGTCCGCAAACGTTCCGTCCATTCACGCAGCACGTCCCGCGTCGCGGCGTAGAGGCGCAGCATCGCCGCATCGTCAAGCTTCGCCGTCTGGGCCAGTGGCGACAGCTTCGCGCGATGCAGGATTTCGTCCGAATAGGCATTGCCGATCCCGCTCAGTATTCGCGGATCGGTCAGTGCGCGCTTCAGCGTGTGATTCTCGGCGCGAAGGCGTGCCGCGAACGCCTTCGCGTCGAGCTCGCCGACTTCGACGCCGCCCGCGCCCAGCGCGGCGAGCGCCTCGTCGCCGCGCACGACGTGCAGCGATGCGCGGCGCTTCGTACCCGCTTCGGTCATGGCGAGCGTGCCGTTGTCGAAGGCGAACGTCGCGAGCGTGATGCGCGCCGGCGGTGCGCGGCCGTGCTCGAGCCAGCGCAACCGCCCGGCGATCATCAGGTGCATCACGAGATGCAGCGAATCGGGAAAGTCGATCGCGATGCGCTTCGCCTGCCGTCGCACGCCGACGACCGTCCGGCCTTCGATCGCCGCGAGCGGAGGATCGACGCTGCGCAAGACGAACGGATTGCGCACGCTCGCCTTGCGCAGCACCTGGCCGCCGATGCGCGCAGCGAGCGCTTCGACGTAGATCTCGAGGTCCGGAAGCTCGGGCATGCGCGCAGGTGTCGGCGGTCTACCGACAGGATGTTACGGCGCTCACCGACTGCCGAATCCGATGCCGTGCGACATCATGATGCTTTCACGAAGGGAGGCAGTGCCATGCATGCGAAGTGGGTGGCGCCTTTGGCGCTTACGGTGTTCGTCTTGGGTGCGGCAGGGATGATCGCGGAGCCGGCGCGTGCGTCGCCGGGTTACGGCGGTGTCGACTACCTGAACGGTGGCATCGGCACCGAGCAGGCCGACCGCATGCGCGCGATGAGCGCCGATTACCCGGTGCAGATGACCTTCGCCGAGCGCAACCAGAACATGAACGAATTCGTTGCCGACGTGCATCTGCGCGTCACGGACGACCGCGGAAACGTCATCGTCGATCTGCCCGACCAGGGACCGATCTTCCTGCTTCAGGTGCCACCCGGCGCGTACACGGCCCAAGCCGCACGCCAGGGTGAAGTCAAGACGCAGCGATTCGACGTCGCGCCCGGCCGCCACGACCGCCTCGGCTTCGAGTGGCAATGAACGCCGAGTGAGGCGAGGGCTAGCTGGTTCACGCTATGTTCGCCAGTGAACACAGTGTGAACAGGCCCTAATTGCGGCCGCGATTGGCCGCTATTCGCAGACGAAGCGCGTTGAGCTTGATGAAGCCGGCAGCGTCCTTCTGGTCGTAGGCACCGGCATCGTCGTCGAACGTGGAGATCTTCGCGTCGAACAGCGAATCGTTCGGCGACGTGCGCCCGACGCACAACACGGTTCCCTTGTAGAGCTTGATGCGCACGTTCCCGTTGACCGGCGCCTGCGACGCGTCGATCAATCCCTGCAGCAACCTGCGCTCCGGGCTGAACCAGTAGCCGTTGTAGATGGCGCGCGCGTAACGCGGCGCGAGGTCGTCCTTCAGCGCGACGACCTCGCGATCGAGCGTGATCGACTCCATTGCACGATGCGCCTTCAGCATGATCGTGCCGCCCGGCGTTTCATAGCAGCCGCGCGATTTCATGCCGACGTAGCGGTTCTCGACCATGTCGAGGCGGCCGACACCGTGACGCCCGCCGATCTCGTTCAGCGTGGCGAGCACGCGCGCCGGCGTCATCTCGATCCCGTCGATCGCGACGATATCGCCACGACGGTAGGCGAGGTCGACGACTTGCGGCGTATCGGGCGCCGTCTCGGGCGACACGGTCATCCGCCACATCGATTCCTCGGGCGCCGTTTCCGGATCCTCGAGCACACCGCCTTCGTAGCTGATGTGCAGCAGGTTCGCATCCATCGAATAGGGTGCCGCGCCTGCGCGCTTCTGGAAATCGACAGGAATGCCGTGACGATCGGCATAGGCAAGAAGCTTTTCGCGCGACAGCAGGTCCCATTCGCGCCATGGCGCGATGATGCGGATGTTCGGAGCGAGCGCATACGCGCCGAGCTCGAAGCGGACCTGGTCGTTGCCCTTGCCGGTCGCGCCGTGCGCGATCGCATCGGCGCCCGATGCCTTCGCGATTTCGACCAGGCGTTTCGCGATCAGCGGTCGCGCGATCGACGTGCCGAGCAGGTATTCGCCCTCGTAGACCGCGTTCGCGCGGAACATCGGGAATACGAAGTCGCGGACGAATTCTTCCCGCAGGTCCTCGATGTGGATGTTCTGCTCGGCGATGCCGAGCTTGCGCGCCTTCTGTCGCGCAGGCTCGACCTCCTCGCCCTGACCGATATCGGCGGTGAACGTGACGACTTCGCAGCCGTACGTGTCCTGCAGCCATTTGAGGATGACCGACGTGTCGAGGCCACCCGAATAGGCGAGCACGACCCTGCGCGGCGCTGCCGCGGCGGATGGCAAAGGCGAGGAAGCCGGGCCTTCGTGCGCCGGCCTTGTGTCGTGCATCGTCGTGTCCATGTTCAGTCGGGAAGGGCCGCCCCGACCGGCTGACCGACCCCCTGGGGGGCAGCGAGCGGAGCGAGCGTGGGGGGATGTTTCATTCAGTCGACCTTCAGTCCGACCTTCTTGATGACGGGCGCCCACTTCACCGCCTCGCCGTGAATCAGCGCACCGAACGCCTCGGGCGTGCCGCCGATCAGGTCGAAGCCGAAGCCGTGCATTTTCTGCACGACGTCGGGCTCCTTCAGGATCGCGTTGATCTCGGTGTTGAGACGCGCAA
>JAICLP010000311.1 GCA_025925475.1 Burkholderiales bacterium
CGAGGAAGAAGGCAGCCACGCACCACGCGAATACCTTCGTGCGCGTCGTGTGCAGGCCCATCGCCTCGGCCTTGTCCTCGTTGTCGCGGATGGCGTTCATCGCGAGGCCGAGGCGCGTTCGATAAAGCGCCCGCGCGGCCAGGAACGTGATCGCGGCGAGCGCGAACAGCAGGTAGTAGAAGAAGCGGTTGCGGTCGCCGATCGCGCCGGGGAATATCGGCACCGTCATTCCGGATGCCGCGCCGATGTATTCCCACGCCGACGCAACATCGGCAGCGACGATCGACAGGCCGAGCGTCGCGATCGCGAAATAGTGACCGCGGATGCCGAGGATCGCCGGGCCGAGCGCGAGCGCGGCGATGGCCGCGCCGAGCCCACCGAGTCCGGTACCGACGAAGAGGGCCGGATAGTAGCCGAGCCCCGAGTCGCGCTGGATCACCGCGCAGACGTAGACGCCGATGCCGAAGAAGAACACGTTGCCGAACGAGTTGTAGCCCATCTGCCCGCCGTTGATGTCCCAGGTGACGGCGAACAGGATCATCAGCCACAGGAACGCGAGCTGCGTCACGATGTTCGGAAGAATCCATGGCGCGACGATGCCGAGCACGCCGACGATGACGAGAGCCGCGATGCCACCGCGTTTCGCGCGCAGATTCACCGAAGGTACTTCCGCTGGCGCGCGAGCAGCGCGTTGCGGCCGATCAGAAGCACGATCAGCAGAAGAAAGACGAACGCGGTCTGGTATTCCGCGCCGAGCACGAATCCGGCCGCTTCCTCGAGCACGCCGAGCGCGCTGCCGGCGACGATCACGCCGGGCAGGTTGCCGAGGCCGGCAGCGATGACGATCATGAACGAGCGCAACGTGTAGGTGAGGCCGAGGTACGGCTGGATGAACCACGTCATCGCGACGAGGCCGCCCGCTGCCCCGCAAATCGCGCCGTTCAACGCGAACGTCGTTGCGTAGACGCGATCCGTATCAACTCCGAGCACGCGCGCCGCGCGGGCGTTCTGCGCCGTCGCGCGGATCGCGCGCCCGATCCGCGTGTAGCGCAGGAACACGAAGAGTGCGACGCCCACGACGAGTGCGGCAACGAAGCCGACGATCTTGATGCCCGCGATCGTAACGAGGCCGTTGTCGAACGAAAACGTCGGCAGGCCGGAGGGGAGCGTGCGGATGTCCGCGCTGAACAGCTGGTTCGCGAGCTGCTGCAGCAGGATGCTGATGCCGAACGTCGCGAGGATCGACACGAACATGTCGCGCCCGACGATGCGGCAGATCACCGCGCGATAGACCGCGAAGCCGAACACGAACATCGCCGCGGCGGCGATCGGGATGCCGAACAGCGGCTGCACGCCCGCACCCGCGAGGTAGAACACGATGTAGCCACCGAGCATGACGAACTCGCCCTGCGCGATGTTGATGATGTTCATCACGCCCCAGACGAGCGCCATTCCGTACGCGACGAGGGCGAAGATCGCGCCGACCAGGATGCCGCTCGCGACGAGCTGCACGAGCAGGATCGGTGCGTCGATCAGGACGCTCAAGTTCGACATGGCGGGGATCGCCGGCGCCCGGTCGTTCAAGCGCCGGCGCGAGTCACGCTACTTGCGGCTGACCTTCGAGTCGGCCTCGCGCTTGTCCCACGTCGGCGCCGGGTAGATCGGCTTGCCCTCCGCCCACTTCGACGGCGCGACGACGACGTACTTCTCGTGCTGTACCTGGTACATCACCATCGACTTGGCGATGTTCTTCCCGGTCGCGTCGAACTTCACGGGACCGAAGAACGTCGTCATGTCGGTCTTCGCAAGCGCGTCGCGCACCTTGTCCTTGTCGAGCGACCCCGCACGCTTGAGGGCATCGGCGAACACCTCGACGGACGCCGTCGATTCGGCGGCCTGGTACGGCGGATCGTAGTTGTAGGCCTTCTTGAACATGTTCGCGTACTGCTGCGAGTTGCCGAACCACGGATCGGTGTACGTCATGCTCACGTCCCACTGCGAGCCACAGAACGCGTAGTCCGATTCCTTGCCGAACTTCTGCGTGATCTGCGCCGAGTCGCAATGCGTGAGCGCGAGCATCGGCACGTAAACCTTCTGCTCGGCGACCTGCCGGATGCCGAGCACCGCGCCTTTCTCGTGACCGGAGATCATCAGCGCGTCGGGCTTCAGCGCTTTCACCTTCGTGAGCGTCGCCGTCATGTCGTTCAAATCGGCAGGCAGCTTGTCGTCGATCACGACCTGCATGCCGTACTTCTTCGCATCCTCGACGATGCCGTCGCGGACGTCCTGCGAGAAGTTGTCGTTCTCGATCGCAATCGCGATCTTCACGCTCTTCGGATCGCGTCCGGCCTTCTTGGCCTCGTCGGCGAGGATGTTGACCGCCGCGCGCAGGTAGTAGTCGGACGTGTTCAGCACGGCGAACATGTACTTGTAGCCTTGCTGGAACAGGCTGCGGTCGGCGCCGTTGCCTTCGACCATCGGCATCTTGTACTTCTCGGTCACCGGCGCGATCGCCTTCGTGAGCGCCGAGCTGTAGGGGCCGAGGACGAAGTCGACGTGATCCTGGCCGATCAGGCGCTCGACGAGTTGCGCGCCGCGCGCCGACGTCGATTCGTCGTCGTAGTAGACGACCTTCAGCTTGTACGCCTTGTTGCCGACCTTGACGCCGCCCTTGTCGTTGATCACCTTGACGGCAAGGTCGTAACCGTCCTTCGTGTTCTTGCCATTCGTCGAGTACTTGCCGGTGAGCGATACGGCGGCACCCAGCACGATCGTGTCGTCGGTGGCCGCGATGCCGGGTGCCGCGCCCGCGAGCAGCGCGATACCGATCGCCGCCGCGAGAATGCTGCGCTTGGTGTACATGAGCTCCTCCTGAAGTGCTGGCCGATTTGCGGGCGGACCCTTGAAATTGAAAGGAATCGGGTCCGTGAGCGAAGGATCGGCGAATTGACGGGTGATGGTCAAGTCTGGCCCTGCGAACGGGCGCGTCCGCAAGCCGTCAGACCCCGCGATGCTTGTCGCCGTTCACCCCGCTGCGCAGATCGCTTCCCCGGTCGACGTCCGCGAGAACGCCCGCGTCATCGACATCGACCAACGCCAGTTCGTCGGGATGCGCGAGCAGCACCGAGCGGGCGCCCGCATCCCCGGTCAGCGCGCAGAGCGCGGCGAAATGGCGCCGCGAAAAGCCGACCGGATGGCCGCGGGTGCCGCGATACGCGGGCGCGACGATATCCGAGCCGCCTGCAAGCGCACCGGCAACCGCGCGAATCGTCGACGGCGCAATCCACGGCATGTCACCGAGCGCAACGATCCAGCCGTCGGCATCGCATGCCGAGATGACGCCGCAGGCGAGACTGACGCCCATCCCGTCGTCGGCATTCGCGCACTCGACGATGCGCAATCCGGCGTTGCGCAGGCCATTCGCGAGTTGCGCGTCGCCCGGGCGCACGACGGCGATCGAATCGGGCAATGCGATCGCGACGTGCATCGCGGCGGCGACGCCCATGGCCGTCCCCGCAGGCAGGCCGAGCGAGGATTCGGGAAGCGGCGCGAGCAGCTTGTCGCCGCCGAAACGCGACCCGCGACCTGCGGCGAGCAGGATGCCGACGATCCGCATCATTCTTCTAGAAGAAGCGCATGGCAGGGGGTTGCGACCGCGAAAGCCCGGCCGTACAGTGTCCGTGTACCTCTTTCGAGAGGAGGACATGAAATGCGTCGCAGACTCTATTTCATCATGCCGGACCTCGCGAGCGCGCGGAAGGCGATGGACGATCTGCTGCTCGCCCGCATCGAGGAGCGCCACATCCACTTCCTCGCGAAGCGCGGCACGCCGATGGACGGGCTGCACGAGGCGAACTACCTGCAGAAATCGGATCTCGTGCACGGCGCGCAGGTGGGCCTCGCGCTCGGCGCGCTGCTCGGATTCATCCTCGGCGGCGTGCTGGTGATGACGCTCGTCACC
>JAICLP010000097.1 GCA_025925475.1 Burkholderiales bacterium
CCGGTGAAGTGGCAAGCGAACGCCGCGCGCACGTTCATCGGCCGCAACGGCGAATTGCCCGACCTGTCGGGCACCGCGCTCTACCTCGCGAGCCGCGCATCGGACTACGTGACCGGGCAGACGATCTTCGTCGACGGCGGGTTTTCGGCCGGATGAGCGCGCCGATTCCTTCGTTTCCAACGGCTCTGCGATGAAGGCGCTGGTCTACACGGCGCCGAACGAAGTCGTCTATCGCGACGAGCCGCAGCCTTCGCATGCGGCGGGCGAAGTCGTCATTCGCGTCGAAGCGGTCGGCATCTGCGGCTCCGACATGCACGCATATCACGGACACGATCCTCGCCGAGTGCCCCCTCTGATCCTCGGTCACGAGCTCGCCGGCATCGTCGTCGACGGACCGGGTGCCGGCCGCCGCGTGACGGTGAATCCGTTGATCACCTGCGGCACTTGCGGGTATTGCAGGCAGGGCCGCGACAACCTCTGCGCGAACCGCACCATGATCGGCATGACGCGTCCGGGAGCCTTCGCGGAGCTCGTCGCGACTGCGGCGGCGAGCGTCGTCGACCTGCCACCGGACATGGGCACGCGCGAAGCAGCGCTCACCGAGCCGGCCGCTACTGCACTGCATGCGATCCATCTCGCAGCGCGCGCGTCCATGCGGCCGCTCGCCGAAGGCAGGGCGCTCGTGCTCGGCGGCGGCGCGATCGGGATGCTTGCGACGCTGTTGCTGTCGCATCACGGCGTGCGCGACGTGACGGTCGGCGAAGTGAACGCGCTGCGGCGCCGATCGCTGGCCGACGCGACACGCGCCACGGTCTACGATCCGGGCACGAAGCGAGCCGACGACAACGCGTTCGATCTCGTGATCGACGCCGTCGGCGCCAAGGCGACGCGCCATGCCGCGCTCGCGGCCGTCAAGCCCGGTGGCGTCGTCATGCACATCGGCCTCGCCGACTGGGCGAGCGAGATCGACATGCGCAAGTTGACGCTCGCCGAGATCACGCTGATCGGCACCTACACGTACGCGACGGCCGATTTGCGCGCCGCCGCGCGTGCGCTTCACGATGGCGCCTTCGGCGACCTCGCCTGGGTGGACGAGCGGCCGCTGTCCGACGGCGCGGCCGCGTTTCGCGATCTGCACGAAGGCCGCTCGGCGGCGGCGAAGATCGTTCTTCGACCATGAGCGACATTGAGAAAAGGGGCCAGGCTCGAATTTCCGCGGGCCAGCTCCGCGCGTTGCGGCACCGATCGGCGGAAATTCGAGCCTGGCCCCTTTTCTCACGATGAGCGACATCGCCTTTCGCGACGTGACGCGCGTGTTCCAGCGCGACGGCACCGATTTCCTGACCCTCGACCACATCTCGTTCGACGTTCGCGACCGCGAGTTCGTCGCGCTGGTCGGACCGTCGGGCTGCGGCAAGACGACGTGCCTGCGCATGGCGGCCGGGCTCGAGTTCCCGACGTCGGGCACCGTGAGCGTCGGCGGCAAACCGGTCGAGCGGCCCGGACCGGATCGCGCGGTCGTGTTCCAGCAGTTCGCGCTGTTCCCGTGGAAGAACGTCTACGAGAACATCGACTTCGGCCTGCGCAGCAAGGGAATGCCCGAGGCGGCCCGGCGCGAGCGCATCGCACGCCAGGTCGAGCTGATGGGCCTGCAGGGCTACGAATCCGCGTATCCTCACCAGCTTTCGGGCGGCATGCAGCAGCGCGTCGCGATTGCGCGAAGCTACGTGCTCGATCCCGACGTGCTGCTGATGGACGAGCCGTTCGGCGCGCTCGATGCGCAAACGCGCGTCGTCATGCAGGAGGAGTTGATCAAGCTCTCGCGCGTCAATCCACGAACCGTGCTGTTCATCACGCATGCCGTCGACGAGGCCGTGTTCCTCGCCGATCGCGTCGCCGTCATGACGCGCCGGCCCGGACGGATTCGCGAGATCGTCGATGTTGCGAAAGTGCGCGAAGCCGAGCATTGGGACCGGTACGAGCGCACCGAGGAAGTGATGGACCAGGAGTCGTTCGTACATTTGCGCACGCGCATCTGGCGGATGCTGCGCGAGCAGCAGCCGCAGGAAGCGGCGCTCGAAACCTAGGAGGAATCGATGATGAGACGCCACATCGCCGCAGCCGCGGCGGGCATCGCGTTGGGTGCCGCCGCGATCGGTACGCACGCGCAGCCGTTGACCGAGATCAAGATCAGCTACCAGCCGGCCGTCTATTGGGCCGTTCCGTTCTACGCGGCCGCGGAAAAGGGCTGGTATGCCGAGATGGGCCTCAAGCCGGTGTTCAGCACGTTCCCGGCCGGCGTGCCGCAAATCGCGGCATCGGCGTCGGGATCGTGGGACGTCGGCGCGCTCGGGTCCGTGCCGGCGACGCTGGGCGCAGCGCGCTACCACCTGCTGATGATCGGCATCAGCAACGACGAGTCCGACGGAAACGCAATCGTCGCAACGGCGAAGACCGCCGCGTCGTTCGAGAAGAATCCCGCGTCGGTGAAGGGCCAGACGATCGTCCTCACGGCGAACTCGACCGGCGATTACGCGGTGCAGTCGTGCCTGCACAAGTGGGGACTGCAGAAGACCGACGTGACGATCAAGAGCATGGGCCAGGCGGAGATCATGTCCGCGATGTCGAGCGGCAACGCCGACCTGGGCGGCCTGTGGGCGCCGAACACGTACACGATGGAGGAGAAGACCGGCGCGAAGCAGATCTGCTCGGGCAAGGATGCGGGAGCCGCCGTGCCCGGTGCGATCGTCGCGCGCGCCGATTACGCGAAGGAGCATCCGGAGAACGTCGCCAAGTTCCTGGCCGTGTACCTGCGCGCCTGGAACTGGCTGAATGCGCACCAGCCCGAAGCGATCGCGATGATGAAGAAGTTCTACGATCAGGGCGGCGTGACGATCAGCGAGGCATCGATGAAGAAGGAGTTCTCGACGCGCCCGACGTACGATCTCGCCGGCCAGTTGAAGATCATGAAGCGGCCACCGGGCGGCAAGTCGGAGGTCGACGACTGGTTCACGAAAATCGGCGCGTTCATGCAGGCGAACGGCACGTTTCCGAAGGCGCCCGAAGCCGACAAGTTCGTCACCGACCAGTACATGAAGATGATCGACGCGGACCCGAAGCTCAAGGCGTTCGCGAATCGCGCAGACTAGCGGGCGTGCTTCGCGCATGAGCGCCAAGGGCCGCCCCGAGCGCGAATCAGCCCCGAAGCGCGAAGCGCGGAGGGTAATCCAATGAACCCGAAGGGCCGCCCCGAGGGCGAATCGGCCGCGAAGCGCGCAGCGCGGAGGATTGTCAAACTGTCACGCCCGTCCACGTGGGCGGGCGTTGCGACGTTCGTCGTCCTGTTCGCCGCGTGGTACGTGCTGACCACGCTGACGCAAACGATCGGCTCGGGCCGCTTCCCATCACCAGGCGAAACCTGGGAAGCATTCGAGCAGATCGCGCTGACCGGCTACGCGGATGCGCGTCTTGTCGCGCACGTCCTGCACAGCGTCAAGCTCGTGCTGCTCGGCTTCGCGGCAGCCACGCTCGTCGGCGTCCCGCTCGGGCTTGCGATGGGGGCGAGCCGATCCGTCGAGGCGTTCGTCAACCCGGCGTTCCTGCTGATCCGGCCGATTCCACCGCTCGCGTGGATTCCGCTGGCGATCGTCTGGCTCGGCCTCGGCGATGCGGCGAAGGTGCTGATCATCTGGTTCGCCGCATTCGTGCCCGCGGTGATCAACAGCTACAGCGGCGTGCGCACGATCGAGCCGTACCTGATCGAGGCCGCGCGGATGCTTGGCGTGCCGCGGCGACTGTTCGTACGCGAAGTGCTGATCCCGGGTGCGCTGCCGATGATCTTCACCGGCCTGCGGCTTTCGCTGCAGGCGTGCTGGACCACGCTCGTCGCCGGTGAACTGATCGGTGCGATCGCGGGGCTCGGGCACGTGCTCTATCAGGCGTCGCTCGACATCTTTCCGGCGATGATCGTCGTCGGGATGGCGGCGGTTGCGATCACCGCAGCGGTGATGACGATCGCGCTCGGCGTCGTCGAACGGCGGGCAATGCCGTGGAGGTCGACGCGGTGATCGCGCTCGGCGCGACGGACACGCTGTCGTTTCGCCGCTGGCTCGCGCTGTCGCTTGCCGGCCTGATGGCGTTCTTCGGCATCTGGTGGATCACCGCGGCGAGCGGTGCGGTCCCGCCGCAGTTCCTGCCGACGCCGCTTGCGGTCTTCGAGCGATTCGTCGCGCTCACCCAATCGCCATTCGTCGGCTATACGCTGCAGCAGCACCTCGCGTCGAGCTTCGGGCGATTCGCGCTCGGCTTCGGACTCGCCGCTGCGATCGGCGTGCCGCTCGGTCTCTTGATGGGATGGTTCCGCTGGCTGGATGCGGTCGTCACGCCGCTCTTCGACGCGCTGCGCTTCATCGCGCCGATCGCGTGGGTCCCGTTCGCGGCGCTGTGGTTCGGCACCGGCATCGGCGGGCCGGTGCTGATCATTTTCAGCGGCGCGTTTCCACCATGCGTGATCAACGCGTATCGCGGCGCAAAGTACGTCGAGCCACGGCTCATCGAAGCGGCGCAGACGCTCGGCGCGAGTCACCTGCGAATGATCGTCGAGGTGCTGCTTCCCGCGTCGGTGCCTTCGATCGTCGCCGGATTGCGGATCAGCGCGGGGCTCGGCTGGCAATCGCTCGTGGGCGCGGAACTGATCGTAGCGTCGAGCGGCATCGGCTACCTGCTCGTCAAGGGCCAGTCCAACATCAGCACCGCGATCGTGATGAGCGGCATGATCGCGATCGGCATCGTCGGCTTCACGATCGACGCACTGCTGCGGATGCTCGAGCGCCGGATCAACCGGCGGCGCGGACGCTGACCCGCGCGGCGTAGGCGCGGGCCAAAACAGCGGTCGCGTTCGCCGCGAGAAGCGGCAAGCGCGGCTCTTTACGTCGTCAACGCGCGCCAGCGCGCGGGCCGGGCCATCCTGCGCCAATGGGTCGGCCGCGTGAAGGCGAGGGCCGCGAGCACGCCACCGAGTGCGAGGACGCCGGTGAACGCAATCGTCGCGCCCGGGAACGAGCGCACGCTGTTGACTGCGATCTCGCCCGCATGCGGCGCGGCAAGCTGCATGCGCCGCCGCGTCATCTGCGCGCCGAGCTCTGCGAGCCGGTCCTCGCCGAGCACGCGCTCGGCGTCGGGCAGCAACTTCGTTTCCTCGTCGGCGACGTGGCGGATGACGTCGCGCATCAGCTCCATGACGGTCGCGTCGTAGCTGCGATCCTCGGGGCGCAGGTGATGCAGTTCCTCGATCAGCCGCTTCATCTCGCTGTGCTCGGGATAGCTCTTGTCGACGAGATCGGGATCGATGCTGCGCATCGCCGGATAGAAGATCTCTTCCTCGAGCGCCGCATGGATCGTGAGCGCCATCGACAGCGTCTCGACGATTGCGCGCTTGCGGTTCGGGGATGTGCCGATGTGATACCGGTGGAAGGTCATCAGCGCGTGCGTATGGTCCATCCGGATCTGCGTGGTGGCGCCGGGCGAGAGTCGATTCATCATGTTGTTCATGCGCATCTCCATCGGTGGCCGACCATCAGGGCGCCGGCCGATGTCCATAAATGTCGCCGCCTCCGCTCGCATGCCACAGTCCCCCTTGCGGGTCGCGCGACGACGGCTGGTCGTACTGCTGGCGATTCGCCTGCCTTGCCGCGATCTTTTCTCCGAGCGCCGGCGCGATCTTCGCCGTGGTCGTGTTGATCTTCGACATCATGCCGACCTTGATATCGCGCGTCGGTTCGGTCGCCGCCTTGAGGATTGCATTCGCGACGCGATGCGGGTCGATCTGCGGCGTCGGCAACTTCGGCTCCTTGTCCATGTAATTGCGCGCGTGCTGCGGATACGGCGTGTTGACGGCCGTCGGCTGGATCAGCGTGATCGCGACCGCTGCCTTGTCGAGCTCGTCGATTTCCACGCGCAATGCATCGGTGAAGCCCTTCACCGCATGCTTCGACGCCGAATACATCCCCTGCAATGGAACGACCGCATCGGAAACTTCGCTGCCGAGATTGATCAGCGCGCCGCCATTACGGCGCAAGTGAGGCAATGCGACGAGCGAGCCGTAGACGACGCCCCAGAAATTCGTATCGAACAGGCGACGGCTGTCGGCGTCGCTCACTTCGTCGAGGCGTCCGTAGATCGCGACACCGGCGTCGTTCACCCACGTATCGATGCGACCGAAACGATCGATCGCGATATCCGCCACGCGACGCACGTCCTGTTCCCGGCCAACGTCGGCGACGACATGGATCGCCTCGCCGCCCTCGTCGTTGATGGCACCGACAATTTCGGCGAGACGAGCCTCGCTTCGCGCCGCCAGCACGAGCTTCGCGCCGGCCTGCGCAGCCTGTTGCGCGGTGGCAAGACCGATGCCGCTCGATGCACCCGTGATCACGATGACCTGCTCGGCGAGCGGCTTCAGTTTCGCTTGCATGCTGATCCCTGGTTCGCTGGCATCGAATGCCGGTCGTGCCCCGTACGCAACGCGCGTGCCGCGACAATCGCCGCCGTGTTGCTGTGAGTGTGATCAATTCGAAAGGTTCGGCATGGCACGGTCGCCGGCGAAACTCCACCCCGCACGCACGGTCCGACCGCACGGCACGGCGCCGTCGATGCCACGGACGTGCGCCGGGCCTCCGACCATTGCAGAGCCACATCGCGGAAGGAGCACCGGACATGGCAACGACACAAACGGAAACGTCAGGCACGACGGGCACGCGCACATCGAGCGGCGCAACGCAGCAGGCCATGATGGGACAGACGCCCGACACGACGTACAACCTGATCAGCGTCATGTATCACACGCTGCAGGGATGCCAGACTTACGAGCAATACGCGCAGGACGCGGAGCAGGCAGGGTATCGGGACGTCGCGCAGTTCTTCCGCGATACGGGCCGCGAGTTCGAGCGTTGCGCGCAGCGCGGACAGCAACTGCTCGCGCAATGCCTGCAGCAGGGACAGATGGGTCAAGGCAGCACACGCTCCGGGCAGCTCAACAGCCAGATGAGCCAGCCTTCGGGACAACAGGGTCAAGGCGGAGCGCAGCAGAGCCAGATGGGCGGCGCGAGCGGACAGCAGGGGAGCAGCAGCGGCACGACGAACAGGGGAAGCAGCAGCCGCTGAGATGAAGCGTGCGAAAAGGAAGGGCGGAGAGCGGTCTCCGCCCTTTTTCGTTTGTACATTCATCGGGGAAGCGTTGATGCGCCGTGGTTAGAATTGGTGTGATCGACCGCTTGCTGCTTCGCATGCCGCTTCACGTCGTCGCGCTCCTCCCCGGGTTCCTGTCTGCACGCCGCATCGCGCTTTGCGCCGGTGTACTCGTCGTCCATTGGCCGCTGCAACGCCTGCCGCACGCACGGTCACGCCGCGTGGCGATCTGACGCCCGACGAACGCGTCACGATCGACGTCTTCGAGCGATCGTAGCGCTCGGTCGTCTACATCTCGACGTTGGAGCGTGTGCGCGATCCGTGGACGCGTAACGTGCGCAGCATCCAGCGCGGCACCGGCTCCGGCTTCGTCCGGGACGAGCGCGGCGACATCATCGGCGACGACGGCCACACGATCGAGCACCTGATCCAGACCGATGCCGCGATCAATCCCGGCAATTCCGGTGGGCCGCTGCTCGACAGCGCGGGCCGCGTGATCGGCATGGACGCCGCGATCTACAGTCCGAGCGGCGCATCGGCGGGCATCGGCTTCGCGGTCCCGATCGATACGATCAATCGTGTCGTGACGGCGCTGATCGAGCACGGCAAGTACAGGTGGCCGTCGCTCGGCATCGAAACCGGCGACGACATCAACGATGCACTCTCCGAGCGACTCGGCATCGAAGGCGTCTTCGTTCTGAAAGTGGACCCCGGCGGCCCCGCCGCGCACACGGGCCTGCACGGCGTGCGCATCGAGCGCGGTTACATCGTTCCCGGCGACGTGATCGTGTCAGTCGGCGGCAAGCCGGTGACGAGCGTCGCGCGCCTCGAAGCTCGTCTGGACGATTTCCGCGTGGGCGAGCGCGTGCGCCTCGGCATCGTTCGCGACGGCAAGCGAATGGAAGTGGAGGCGACGCTCGCGGCCGGGCGTTGAAGCCAATCGACTGCGATCGCGGCCGCCGGATCGACGTGACGGCACGCAACGCGCCACGGTAGAATCCATTCGCCTCGCATTCCACTTTCGACGATTCGTCCATGGATGCTCGTCCTTCCGTCGCAGACAGGCGCCGCTCGTTTCATCGGTTGCACGAGCGCGGCTGCTTCGTGATTCCCAATCCGTGGGACATCGGCAGCGCGCGCTACCTGCAAAGCCTCGGCTTCAAGGCACTCGCGACGACGAGCTCCGGCTTTGCCTGGTCGCAAGCGCGTTCGGATAATCATGTGGACCGCGACATCGTCCTCGCGCATCTGCACGAGATCGTCGAGGCAACCGATCTGCCGATCAACGCCGATTTCGAAAGCGGCTTCGCGACCGATGCGGCGGGCGTCGCGGAAAGCGTGCGGCGCGCGGTGGAGATGGGCGTTGCGGGATTGTCGATCGAAGATTCGACCGGCGACGAAAAGGCGCCGCTTTATCCGGTCGATGTGGCGGTCGAGCGGATGCGCGCCGCGCGGCGCGCAATCGATGCTGCAGGCGGCGATACGCTGCTCGTCGGACGCTCGGAAGGCTTCTTCGTCGGCCGTCCCGATCTCGCCGAGACGATCGCGCGGCTGAAGGCGTACGCAAGCTCAGGCGCCGATTGCCTCTATGCACCCGGCATCAGAAATCGCGAACAGATCGAGGCGGTCGTCGACGCCGTTGCCCCGAAGCCGGTGAACGTCCTGATCGGCTGGGGGAGCGATCTGACCGTCGACGATCTTACCGCGCTCGGCGTGCGGCGGATCAGCGTCGGAGGCGCGCTCGCACGTAGCGCCTGGGGCGGCTTCATGCGCGCAGCGAAGGCCATCGCCGAGCAGGGCCGCTTCGACGGCTTCAGCGACGCGGCATCGGGCGCCGAGCTCAACAGGTTGTTCAGCGGCGGCTAAGGGTCGCGCGCGGCCTTGGCCGCGAGACGCTCTGCGAATTTCGCCAGATCGATGACGACGCGGCCGTGCGTGCCGCGTCCGATTTGCTCGGTCCCATCCATTGCATGCACGCGAAACTGAATGTGGCGGCCGGCAACACCGGTGACCTCCGCGAACGCGGCGACTCGGTGACCGACGGGTGTCGCCGCCAGGTGCTCGACCTCGACGTTCGTACCGACCGCACTTTCGCCGGGCTCGAAGTACGGCTTGATCGCATTGAGCGCCGCGTTTTCCATCATCATGATCATGACCGGCGTCGCCAGCACCGCGGGAAGCGTCGCATCCTTGAAGCGGTTGGCCAGGTGCTCGTGCGACACGATCAGGCTGAAGGAGCCTTTCGTTCCGATCGGTATCGTACGCACGAGACCGCTCCTTTCGTCGGCTGTCGGTGGAGATTCCGGTTGCGCCCGAGCCGCCCCGACGTCACCGTGGCGAAGGCCGCTGCTCGTCGAAGCGGTCGGGATCGAGGCTGATCATCTGCGTCGCGAGATAGATTTCGCGCAGGAACGACGACAGCCCGCCGATCACGCCGAGCATCGCCAGGACGAAGAGCGATCCCGCGAGCCAGCGCAGGTTGATCGCGATCATCGCGTCGACGAACAGCACGGCGATGACGATGCAGACGAGCAGCGCGGCGGCCGTGCAGAAACTGATCGACGCACTCGCGAGCCGTCTTCGCTGCTCGAGGACGTCGAGCTCGCGGCGCGCGTCACGCCGCTTCCGCTCGTCGTAGGCGATCCACGACTGCTCGAGCACGCGCCCGCGATCGATCACACGGGCAAGACGGTTCGCCATGACGCCGAGCAGACTCGCAATGCCGGTCAGCAGGAACACCGGAGCGATCGCGAGCTGGATCGCATGGGCGATTCCCGTCAGCGCACCGCCGTCCGGCATGGGATCCCCGCATCGTCGTCGTGGCGCGCCATTATCGTCCAGACGCGCACTAACGGTTTGGCCTGCTACTCCACCGTCACGCTCTTCGCCAGATTGCGCGGCTTGTCGACATCCGTCCCTCGCAGCACCGCCGTGTGATACGCGAGAAGCTGCAGCGGGACGACGTGGACGATCGGCGACAGCGGCCCGCGATGCTCGGCGACG
>JAICLP010000014.1 GCA_025925475.1 Burkholderiales bacterium
CCTGTTCGACGAGCCGCTGTCGAATCTCGACGCGAAGCTTCGCGTGCAGATGCGCTCAGAGATCAAGTCGCTGCATCAGCGGCTCGGCACGACGACCGTCTACGTGACGCACGACCAGATCGAGGCGATGACGATGGCCGATCGCATCGTCGTGATGCACGACGGCGTCATCGAGCAGATCGGGACACCGCTCGAGCTCTACGACCATCCCGAGAACCTGTTCGTCGCGCAGTTCATCGGCTCGCCGGCGATGAACGTGGTGCAGGGGACGCTGCGCAGAAGCAATGGCAGCGCGCACGTGGAAACCGCGGACGGCATTCGCTGGCCGCTTGCGGCGGGCGCGGGTGGTGACGGGCAGGCGGTCACCTACGGCGTGCGTCCCGATCATCTCGAGCTCGTGCCGGACGCGGACCGCGGCGTGCCGGGCGAGATCGTCGTCGTCGAGCCGACCGGCTCGGAGACGGAGCTCGTCGTCAGGATCGGCAGCGCGCAGATGGTCGTCGAAGCGCGCGGACGCGCCACCGTCCGCCCGGGGGACAAGGTGACGTTCTCGGTGAATCCGGCGAACGTGCACCTGTTCGACCAGAAGTCGGGGCAGCGGCTGACAGGGTGAACGGCCGATCGGTGCGGGTGCGCGCGATGAGGAGCGCCGGCTGAGACCGTTCGACCGGCGCTGGGAGACTCGCTCGGAAATGAGCTCGGAAGGCTAGGAACTTCCGAGCCTTCCTAGGGCCTGTTAACGCTATGGGCACAAACGCGTTGCACGGCCAAAAACGCCCAGCGCAAGGCGCAAAGCCGAAGACGGGTCGGGCACCCGGCGAGGGTTTGCAACGCAGCGATGGGCGTTTTTGGCAGCAACCCAAAGGGAGCGAGCGTCGTGGGCCGCCACTCTGCGTTGGTCTCCTCGCGAAGACGTCCAGTCTTCGCTTCGTCGGCCGCCTTGATTGGCGGCCCATGCCACTCGCTCGCGTTTGCGCCCATAGCGTTAACAGGCCCTAGTACATCGACTCGCAAGTAACGAAACTCAGCCAACTGATGAACGACGAAGCGAAACCCAAACACAAGCTGCGCTCCACCGAATGGTTCGGCCGCCACGATCGCGATGCGCTCGTGCATCGCTCGTGGATGAAGAACCAGGGCATTCCGCACGACCAGTTCGACGGCCGGCCGGTGATCGGCATCTGCAATACGTGGTCCGAAGCGACGCCGTGCAACGCGCACTTTCGCGACCTCGCCGAGCACGTGCGCCGCGGCGTGCTCGACGCCGGCGGCTTTCCGATCGAGTTTCCGGTGATGAGCCTCGGCGAGACGCTGATGCGCCCGACGACGATGCTCTTTCGCAATCAGTGCGCGATGGACGTCGAGGAATCGATCCGTGCGAATCCGTTCGACGGCATCGTGCTGCTGATGGGATGCGACAAGACGACGCCCGCGCTGCTGATGGGCGCCGCATCGTGCGACCTGCCGACGATCGGCGTGTCCGGCGGACCGATGCTGAACGGCAAGTTCCGCGGCGAGAACATCGGCTCGGGCACGCACGTCTGGAAGTTCACCGAGATGCTGAAGACCGGCG
The DNA here is from genome assembly GCA_025925475.1 of Burkholderiales bacterium. Classification (GTDB taxonomy): domain Bacteria; phylum Pseudomonadota; class Gammaproteobacteria; order Burkholderiales; family Casimicrobiaceae; genus VBCG01. The sequence continues at coordinate 1,574 of JAICLP010000014.1, forward strand.
AGATGACGGAACGCGACATGATCGAAGCCGAATCGTGCATGTCGCGCTCGGCCGGCCATTGCATGACGATGGGCACCGCGTCGACGATGGCCTCGATGGTCGAGGCGCTCGGCATCGGCCTGCCGACGAACGCGGCGATTCCCGCCGTCGATTCGCGCCGCAAGGTGCTGGCGCGCATGGCCGGCCGTCGCATCGTCGGGATGGTCGACGAGGATCTGCGGATGTCGAAGATCCTCACGCGGGAGGCGTTCGAGAACGCGATCATGGTGAACGGAGCGATTGGCGGTTCGACCAATGCCGTCGTGCATCTGCTTGCGGTTGCCGGCCGTCTCGGCGTTCCGTTGACGCTCGACGACTGGGACCGTCTCGGTCGCACGATGCCGTGTCTCGTCAATCTGATGCCGTCGGGGCAGTACCTGATGGAGGATTTCTATTACGCCGGGGGCCTGCCCGTCGTCATCCGCGAGATCGGCGAATGGATCCATCGGAATGCGTTGACGGTGAACGGCTGCACGATCTGGGAGAACGTCAAGGACGCCGTCAACTACAACGCCGACGTCATCACGCCGGCCGCGACGCCGTTCAAGCGACAAGGCGGCATCGCGGTGTTGCGCGGCAATCTCGCCCCGGATGGGGCCGTGCTGAAGCCCTCCGCCGCAACGCCCGCATTGATGAAGCACCGCGGACGCGCGATCGTGTTCGAGGACATCGACGACTTGAATCGGCGCGTCGACGATCCCGCGCTCGAGGTGGCGCCCGACGACGTGCTCGTGCTGAAGAACTGCGGACCGAAGGGCTATCCCGGCTTTCCCGAGGTCGGCAATTTCGCGCTGCCGGCGAAGATTCTGAAGCAGGGCGTCACCGACATGGTTCGCATCTCCGATGCGCGGATGTCGGGCACTGCGTACGGGACCGTCGTTCTCCATACGGCGCCCGAGGCGGCGGCGGGCGGGCCGCTCGCGCTGGTGCAAACGGGCGACATCATCGAGCTCGACGTCGACGCGCGGCGCCTGCATCTCGACGTAGCCGACGCCGAGCTCGCACGCCGGCGCTCGCGCTGGAAGGCGCCTGCGCCCCATTCGACGCGCGGGTGGGTCAAGCTCTACTGCGAAACGGTGCAACAGGCCGACAAGGGCGTCGACCTCGATTTTCTCGTCGGCAGCTCCGGCGCGACGGTCGGGCGCGAAAGCCATTGACCGCTTCGCATGACGTGCCCCGCGTGCCGATCGCACAAACCGCGCGGCTTCGTCTTCGCCGCCTTGATACCGGCGATGCCGCGTTCATGTTCGAGCTCGTCAACGACCGCTCCTGGATCGACAACATCGGCGAGCGCAACGTACGGACCCTCGACGATGCCCGCCGGTACATCGAGGACAGCGCGCTCGCGATGTACGAGCGCTTCGGGTTCGGCCTTTACGCGGTGGACGTCAACGAGACCGGCGAGCCCGCCGGCATCTGCGGGCTCGTGAAGCGGGAAGGGCTCGACGACGTGGACCTCGGATTCGCGTTTCTGCCGAGGTTCCGGGGCGCGGGATATGCGCTCGAGGCGTCGCGCGCCGTGCTGTCGCATGCAACGGAAACGCTCAAATGCCGACGCGTCGTGGCCATCGTTTCCCGGCACAATTCACCGTCGATCCGATTGCTGGGCAAGCTCGGGTTTCGCTTCCAACGGATGGTCGCGCCGAAGCCGGGCGGCGAACCGCTCGAGCTTCATGCGTGGGAGAGCTGATCGATGCTGATCCACGGCCGGTGCCATTGCGGCAATATCGCGTTCGTGCTCGACTGGCCCGACGACAGCCGGGAAATCCCGGCGCGCGCGTGCGGCTGCTCGTTCTGCGTCAAGCACGGCGGCGTGTGGACGTCGAATCCGCGTGCAAGTCTCGACGTCGTGATCGTCGACGCTGCGAGCGTGTCGAAATACGAATTCGGGACGCGAACCGCGACGTTTCACGTCTGCGCGCGCTGCGGCGCCGTGCCGTTCGTGACGAGCGAAATCGGCGGACGCCAGTACGCAGTCGCCAGCATCAACGCAATGGAGGGCATCGAGCCGTCGCGGCTGCAGCGCGCGGACACGAACTTCGACGCCGAAAACGTCGAGGCGCGGCTTGCGCGCAGGGAACGGAACTGGATCCCGAAGGTGCGCTTCGTCGCAAGGTGAAGTCCCCGGCCGTCGCGTTGCATCCGCTTCGTGGTGACGCTGACGAGATGCGCGAATTGCAGCGGCTGTTCGAGGCGTCACCCTCCTACAGCGAACGCGTCGTGCGCGTATCGCGAGATCGAGCGCACGATTCGCGCGTGGGGCGGTGGATTCGGTCAGGTACGGATCGGTGTCGTCCGCACGAACGAGCGTGTACTGCCGTTCTGGTCGGCGCTCGGGTTCGTGCCGACGGGAGAAGTCAAGCCTTATCGCTACGCAAGCCTCGAGTCCGAGACGATCGTCCTCGTCAAACGCTCGACCGGGTTTGATGCCGCGCCTTCGCCGATGAAGCGTCACCGCCGTGCGAGCGCTGCAGCGTTGTTGATATGATTGCGCGATCGGAGTCGGAATCGGCATGCGTACGCTCAGTCATCTTTTCGCGAACAACCGCGCGTGGTCGGCGCGCATTCGCGAGCGCGACCCCGAGTTCTTTCCGAAGCTTTCGCGCCAGCAGCGACCCGACTACCTGTGGATCGGTTGCGCGGACAGCCGCGTGCCGGCAAACGAGATCGTCGGCCTGATGCCTGGAGAGGTGTTCGTGCATCGCAACGTCGCGAACATCGTCGTGCACACCGACCTGAATTGCCTGTCGGTGATGCAGTTCGCGATCGACATCCTGAAGGTTCGGCACGTCATCGTCTGCGGACATTACGGCTGCGGCGGCGTGCAGGCGGCGCTGCGCGGCGATCGGCTGGGGCTGTCGGACAACTGGCTGCGCCACGTGCAGGACGTGCGGCACCGGCATCACGATCGTCTGTCGGACATCAGCGATCAGGCTCGCGCCGCCAATCGGCTATGTGAGCTCAACGTGATCGAGCAGGTGCAAAACGTCTGCGAGACGACGATCGCGCGCGACGCCTGGGAACGCGGCCAGGAACTGTCCGTTCACGGCTGGATCTACGGCCTGCACGACGGACTGTTGCGCGATCTCGACGTCACGGTGACCGCATTCGCCGAGACCGAGCCCGTTCACGACGCAGCGCTCGCAGCGCTGTCCTGATTGCGAAGGAGCACGGCATGGCGGCCTATCTCGTCGCCGACATCGAAGTCACCGATCCCGACGCTTACGCGGAATACCGGCGCACCGTCGGCGCATCGATCGCCGCATTCGGCGGCCGCTTTCTCGCGCGCGGCGGCGCGACCGTCACGCTCGAGGGCAACTGGATGCCGAAGCGGCTCGTGATCGTGGAGTTCGATTCGATGGAGCGGCTCAAGGCGTGGTACGACTCGCCCGAATACGCGCCGGCGCTTGCGTTGCGCCAGCGCGCTTCGGTGTCGAGCCTCGTGATGACCGAGGGTATCGCGCCACCGAGCGGTTGAACGGCGGCCGAGGTCAGGGCAGCGTCTGGCATGGCATTCGACGATTCGCTGCCACAAGGCCGAATCATTACGCATCGGCGCTGTCCAACGTGAGGCATGAAAATCGTACCGGCAGGACAGCCCTTGCGGATCGCCCAGGTGGCTCCGCTCTACGAAAGCGTTCCCCCCAGGTACTACGGCGGCACCGAGCGCATCGTTTCGTACCTCACCGAGGAGCTCGTCGCCCAGGGGCATGACGTCACGTTGTTCGCGAGCGGTGATTCGGAGACGCGCGCCAACCTGGTTGCGGTGTGCCCGCGCGCGCTGCGGCTCGACGCGAACTGCATCGATCAGCTTGCGCATCATGTCGTCATGCTCGAACAGGTGATGCAGCAGTCGGACGAATTCGACGTCATCCACTTTCATTTGGACTACCTGCATTTTCCGCTGTCGCGACGTCAGGCCTACAAGCACGTGACGACATTGCACGGCCGGCTCGACATCCCCGATCTCGTACCGCTGTATCGCGAGTTTCCCGAGATGCCGCTCGTCTCGATTTCGGACGCGCAGCGCGAGCCGCTGCCATGGGTTAACTGGCAGGCGACCGTCTATCACGGGCTGCCGCGCGATCTCTACCGTTTCCGGCCGGAGCCGGGAAGCTATCTCGCATGCCTCGGGCGCATCTCGCCGGAGAAGGGCATCGACCGTGCGATCGCCATTGCGAAGCAGGTCGGCATTCCGCTGCGCATTGCGGCGAAGGTCGACAAGGCCGACCAGGAGTATTTCGACACCGTAATCGAGCCGATGCTGCATGACCCGCTCGTCGACTACATCGGCGAGATCGGCGACGAGCGCAAGGACGACTTCCTCGGCAATGCGCAGGCGCTGCTGTTTCCAATCGACTGGCCCGAACCGTTCGGCATCGTGATGATCGAAGCGATGGCATGCGGCACGCCGGTGATCGCGTATAGCAGCGGGTCGGTGCCCGAGGTGATGGAGGAAGGACGTACCGGCTTCGTCGTGCACGAGCTCGACGATGCAGTCGAGGCAGTGCTTCGCCTGCCGCAGTTGAGCCGGGCTCGCTGCCGCGAGGTTTTCGAGCAGCGTTTCACGGCCGCGCGCATGGCGCGCGACTATCTCGAGGTTTACGCGCAGCTCGTCGCCGAACCCGAGCTTCGCGTGGCTTGACGAAAGGCCGATGGCCGAAGACGTCGTCAGGATCGAGGACGGTTTCTACATCCTGTCCACTTCGAGCCGGGTGGATGGGCGCACCTGCGTGCTCAAGCAGGGGGATGCGTTCGCGATCTTCGACCGCGTCGGCGACATCGAGGAATTCGGCAACGGCGCGCTCGGCTTCTTCCACCACGACACGCGCTTCCTGTCGAAGCTCGTGCTGAAGCTCGCGGGCGAGCGTCCGCTGTTATTGAGCTCGACGATCAAGGAGGACAACGCCGTCCTCGCCGTCGACCTGATGAATCCCGACATTCCCCATGCGAGCGAGGTGACAATTCCACGCGGCAGCGTCCACGTCTTTCGCTCGAAGGTTCTCTGGGACACCGCCTGCCACGAGCGGCTGCGCATCCACAACTACGGTCTTTCGGCCTTCGACATCGTGCTGACGATCGACTTCGACGCCGATTACCGCGACATCTTCGAAGTGCGCGGGACGCATCGCGAGCGGCGCGGCCGTCAGCTGCCCGCCGAGGTGACGAAGAAGGCCGTGCTGCTCTCGTACGAGGGCCTCGACCATTGCATCCGCGGCACGCAATTCGTCTTCGACCCGCCGCCGACCAATCTCGCCCCATCGCAGGCGCGCTACGTTCTGCACCTCGAGCCGCGCGGCGAAGCGAGCTGCCACATCGAGATGACCTGCCTCGAGGCGCTGTCGAAGGACCAGGACGCGCGCCGGGCAATGCTCGAGAAGGCGCCGCGCACCGCGTCGTCCTACGAGCAGGCGGCAGAGTGCTCCGCGCAATCGCTCGCCGAGTCGCGCGCGAAAGCCCCGAGGATCGCGACATCGACGATTCCGTTCAGCGAATGGGTGCAACGGTCGGCGTCCGATCTCTACATGATGGAGACGAAGACGCCGCACGGGCGCTACCCGTACGCGGGCGTGCCGTGGTTCAGCACGGTGTTCGGTCGCGACGGCATCATCACCGGTCTCGAATACCTGTGGTTCCAGCCGTCGGTCGCGCGCGGCGTGCTCGCGTATCTGGCGGCCACGCAGGCGGACAGCGTCGATCGCGAGCAGGATGCGCAACCCGGCAAGATCCTGCACGAGACGCGTTCGGGCGAAATGGCGATCCTCGGCGAAGTGCCGTTCGGCCGCTATTACGGCTCGGTCGATTCGACGCCGCTGTTCCTGATGCTCGCCGGCGCGTATTACCTGCGCACCGGGGATCTCGATTTCATTCGCGACATCTGGTCGAACATCGAGCGCGCGCTGACGTGGATCGACAAGTACGGCGACGCCGACGGCGACGGCTTCGTCGAGTACGCGCGCAAGTCGAAGAACGGCCTCGTGCAGCAGGGCTGGAAGGATTCGTGGGATTCGGTGTTCCATCGCGACGGCAAGCTCGCCGAGCCGCCGATCGCGCTCTGCGAGGTGCAGGGCTACACGTACGCGGCGAAGATCGCCGCGGCCGCGCTGTCCCGCGCGCTTGGCCACGACGATCGCGCGGCTGCACTGACCGCGCAGGCGGCGAAGCTGCGCGAGCGCTTCGAGGATGCGTTCTGGTGCGAGGACATCGGCACCTACGCGCTGGCGCTCGACGGCAGCAAGAAGCCCTGCCGCGTCGTCACGTCGAACGCCGGGCAGTGCCTTTTCACCGGCATCGCGAGCGACGAGCACGCGCGCCGCGTCGCGCAGACGCTGCTCGACAAGCCGTCGTTCTCGGGATGGGGCATCCGCACGGTCGCGACGACCGAGGCGCGCTACAACCCGATGTCGTACCACAACGGCTCGGTGTGGCCGCACGACAACGCGATCATCGCCGCGGGCTTCGCGCGCTACAAAATGCGAAGCGAGGCAGCGAAAGTGCTCTCGGCGCTGTTCGATGCGAGCCGCTCGTTCGATCTGCATCGGCCGCCGGAGCTGTTCTGCGGCTTTCCTCGGCGCGCCGGCGAAACCCCGACGCTCTACCCGGTCTCGTGCTCGCCGCAGATGTGGTCGTCGGGGGCCGTCTTCATGCTGCTCACCGCGTCCCTCGGGCTCGACATCGATGGAACGAAACGCACGCTGTCGTTCGCGAGCCCGTTGCTGCCCGACGCCGTTTCCGACATGGAGATCGAGGGATTGAGCGTGGGCGACGCGAAGGTACATCTCGCGTTCACACGCCACGGCGATGACGTCGGCGTCAACGTGCTGCACCGCGAAGGCGACTGCTCGGTCATCGTGCAGAAGTAACGTTCAGCGGGGAACCGGCTCCGCGCGGCGCGTCTGCTGCGAGAAATACTCGAGGAATTCGCCAAGCCGCGGCCCGATGCGGCGGAGCTCGTCGCGGTGGACAGCGGCCAGCCGCTCGAACACGCGCACGCCCTTGCGCGTCAGGCGCACGTTGACCTTGCGCCGATCCTCGAGCGCCGTGCTGCGCCTGACGAGACCTTCCGATTCGAGCCGGTCGACGAGGCCCACCGCGCTGTTGTGCTTGATCAGCAGCACGTTGGCGAGCTCGTTGATCGTCAGCGCGTCGCGGCCCGGACAGCCCTTTATCGCGAGCAGCGCCTGGTACTGCTGCGCAGCGAGGCCCACCTCGGCGGCGGCCGTCTCGCTGAACGACAGGAAGTGACGAAGCGTATAGCGAAACGCGGCGAGTACCTCGTACTCGGACGCGTGGAGCGGCCGCCTTGCCGCCCGCGTATGATGGCGCATCGGCGCACCCGTTCGCTTGCCGTTCGACCTAAGTAGCATGGCCCGGTGGGTTCAGTGGCGATACCGTTGTTTTCCGGTTGACAACATATCGTACTCCGATACACTGCGCCCCAGTATCCCGGGGCGAGAGCGAGACGCCGCACAGACCGATCGTTGCATCGGCCAACGGCGCGCGAATGGGCGGGATGCCTTCGTCGCACCGGGGAAATGCAGCGAACTGCTCGCTATCGGGTACGCTGCGTCCGGATGCGGGTAATATCCCGTCCCGGCCGGCAACGGAACTGTATCGGTGAGCGACATATTCAAGCGGGACAATCCATAGGAGGAGAACGTGATGCGAGATCGGAAGTCAGCTCCCTATAGCGCAAGCCGCCGCGACTTCGTGCGCGGAGGTCTTGCTGTTGCAGGCGGCCTCGCGCTGCCGGCAGGCTTCGTATCCCGCGCGCTGGCGGCCGACCAGCCGCCGATCGGCACATGGCCGGCCGGTTCGCAGGGCGATTCGGTGTTCATCGGCATCACGGTGCCCCGCACCGGCACCTACGCGCAATCGGGCGAAGACGAGCTCAAGGGCTACGAGCTCGCCGTCGATCACATGAATACGGGCCATCCGCTGATGAAGGCGATGTCGCCGAAGACGACGAAGGGCGTGCTCGGCAAGCAGGTGAAGTACGTCGTTGCCGATTCGGAAGCCAAGCCGAACACCGCGGTGCAGGCGCAGCAGCGCTTCATCACCGAGAACAAGGTGATCCTGATGACGGGCTCGACGTCGAGCGCCGTTGCCGTCGCGCTGAACAAGCTTGCGCAGCGCGAGAAGGTGCTCTACGTCGCCGGCATTTCCGGCTCGAACGACACGACCGGCAAGGACTGCGTCCGCTACGGATTCCGCCAGGACTTCTACGGCGAGACCGCGGCGAACGCGATCGGTCCTGTGCTGGTGAAGGTGTACGGCAAGAACAAGAAGGCGGCGTTCATGACGCCCGACTACACGTACGGCCACACGGTCACGAAGTCGGTCAATGACTACCTGACGAAGAACGGCGGTTGGACGATGGTGACGAACCAGGTCTCACCGCTCGGCGCGCCCGACTACAGCTCGTATCTGACGAACATCGCCAACTCGGGCGCCGAGTTCCTGATCAACGTCAACTGGGGCCACGACGCGGTGCTGTCGACGAAGCAGGCGAAGCAGTTCGGCCTGCTGCCGAAGATGAAGCTGGTCATTCCCTACCAGATTCCGTTCCTCGCGCCGGAGGTCGGGCCCGACATCACCGAAGGCGTCTACGCCGCGACCGACTTCTGGTGGACGCTCGAGGACAAGTTCCCGCTCGCGAAGATGTTCGTCGACGCGTTCCAGAAGAAGTACAACTACCGGCCCGAGTGGGGCGCGGAGAACGCATACATGGAGTTCGCGCTCTGGGCCGACGCGGTCGAGCACGCGGGCACGTTCTACCCGCCCGACGTGATCAAGTCGTTCGAAGCGGGCCGGAAGATCAATTCGATCGTCGGCGAGGTGTACTGGCGCGCGGCCGATCACCAGCTCGTGCGGCCGGTCATCATCGTCAAGGGCAAGAAGCCGTCCGAGATGCGCAACAAGGAAGACTTCTGGGAGGTGATGGAGGTCGTGCCGGGCGAGCCCTTGATGCAGAAGCCTGACGCGTTCGGCTGCAATCTCGGCTCGTACACCTGACCTTCCGCGTCGGCCGCTCCGCCCCGCAGGCGGCACCTGCCGTCCTGCGGGGTTGCGCGCGACCGGGTAACATGGATGCCCGCGGCGCTTCCGTCCCGGAATCGCCGCAGGCTCGACCCTTCTTCCGATGCTGAGCTGGTCCAATTTCGTATCGCAACTGTTCAACGGCCTCGCGCTCGGCGCACTGCTCGCGCTGATCAGCTCGGGGCTGACGATCATCTACGGCACGCTCGGCGTGCTGAACCTCGCACACGGCGCGATGTTCATGCTGGGCGGGTACGCGGGCTACGTCGCGTACCAGGCCACGGGCTCGTTCATCGTCGCCGTCATCGCCGGCACCCTGTTCCTCGCCATCGTCGGCATCGTGATGGAGCGGGTCGTCATCCGCCATTTCTATCATCGGCCGCACGAGGATCAGCTTCTCGTCACGTTCGGCCTCGCGATCGTGTTCGTCGAGGCGGTGCGCTTCTTCTTCGGGAGCCAGACGCAGTCCGTGCCGCCACCGTCGCTTTTCACCGGCATCACGTCGCTCGGCTTCATGGTCTATCCGACGTATCGGCTCGCGGTCGTCGGCATCGTCGCCGTCGCGTTGGTCGTGCTGTTCATCGTTCTCTACCGGACGCGGCTCGGCATGATCGTGCGCGCGGGCATCGAGGATTCGGTGATGGTCGATTCGCTCGGCATCAACGTCGACCGCGTCTTCATGATCGTGTTCGGCATCGGCGCGATGGCCGCCGGTTTCGCCGGCATCGTCAATGCGCCGGTGGTTGCGCTGACGCCCGACGTCGGCGAGGCGATTCTCGTGCAGACGTTCGTCGTCGTCGTCATCGGCGGCGTCGGCTCGTTTCCCGGGGCGGTGATCGGCGGCATCGTCGCCGGCGAGATCATCAGCCTGACGTCGATGATCGATCCGGGCTATGCGTACGTGATGCTGTTCGCGGCGATGACCCTCGTGCTGATGGTGCGGCCGCAGGGGCTGCTCGGATTGCGGGGAAGAGAATGAGTCGCGCAAGCGAAGCGAGGCGCTAGCATGCGTGCGCGTGGCATTCTCACCGTCGAGGTGCTGACCGCGATCGGCCTGATCATCGCGCCGTTCGTGCTGCCCCATCTCGGCTTCGCGCCGAATACGGTCAATCGCATCCTCGTCTGGGGCCTGTTCGGTCTCGGCTTCGACATCCTGTTCGGCTACACCGGCCTGCTGTCGTTCGGTCAATCGGCGTTCTACGGCACCGGCGGCATGGTCGCCGCGTGGCTGCTGACGCGCGCCGGCTTTCCGAACGTCGTCGCCGCGCTCTTCATCGGGATGATCGCGTCCGCGGCGGTCGGCTACGTCGTGGGCCTCGTCGCATTGCGCCGCACCGGCATCTATTTCGCGATGATCACCGTCGCGATCGCCGAGGTGTTCTATTTCGTCGAATTCAATCCGCTTTCCGCATGGACCGGAGGCGAGAACGGATTGCCCGGCGTGCCGACGCCGACGTTCAACTTCGGCTTCATGAAGATTCATTTCACGACCGGCTGGGGCCTCTATCCGTTTCTCGCGTTGTGCTACTTCGTCGGCATCGTCGTCGCGCTTCGCATCGTTCGCTCGCCGGTCGGCGTCGTGCTGCGCGCGATTCGCGAGAATCCGTTGCGCGCGGCGGCGGTCGGTCACAACATCCACGCGTACAAGCTCACGGCGTTCGTCATCGCCGCGGCCTTCGCGGGATTCGCGGGCGGATTGCTCGGGATGATGCAGGGCTTCATGCCGCCCGAGGCATTCACGTTCGATACGTCGGGCCAGCTCGTCATGCAGACCGCGATCGGCGGGCGCGGCACGCTGTTCGGCCCGCTGCTCGGCGCGACCGTCTGGCTGTACCTGCAGGACATCCTGCAGTCGGCATTCCAGCTCGGCGCGGCGTGGAAGCTCGTGCTCGGACTCGTATTCGTGCTGCTCGTCGTCTTCCTGCGCCACGGCATCATCGGGGGCTTCAAGGACCTTGCCTATCGGCTCGCGCACAAGCGCGAAGCGGAGGAACCGCAGGCGTACATGCCGAGCCTCGCCGACGACGGCACGGGCGATGCCGCGCCGGCACCGGCCACGCACCGGGTGGCGCATGCGTCTGCTTCTCCGGCATACACCGGTCCGATTCTCCAGGCGATGGGCCTTACGAAGCATTACGGCGGCGTGATCGCGAACGCCGACATCGACTTCTCGGTGAACCAGGGCGAGCTTCGGGGCATCATCGGCCCGAACGGCGCCGGCAAGACGACGTTCTTCAAGATGCTGACCTGCGAGGTGCCGCCCACGTCCGGGCGCATCGTCTTCGAGGGCCGCGACATCGCCGGCATGAGCGTCACCGACGTCTGCCAGCTCGGCCTCACGAAGAGCTACCAGGTGAACCAGCTCTTCAACCGGCTGACGGTCGAGGAGAACATCACGATCGCGGCGCTCGCCGCGATCCGCGGCAAGTTCCGGCTCGACATGCTGAAAAGTCTGCGCAAGATTCCGGGGCTGAAGGAGCACGTCGACCGCAAGCTCGCACTCGTGAACCTGACCGCACGCCGGCGCACGCCGGTCGCGCAGCTTGCCTATGGCGAGAAACGGCGGCTCGAGGTCGGCCTCGCGCTCGCGTCGTCGCCGGCGCTGCTGCTGCTCGACGAGCCGCTCGCGGGCATGAGTCCGGCCGAGCGCGTCGAGACGGTCAAGCTTCTGAAATCGATCGCGCAGGGCCGCACGATGATCGTCATCGATCACGACATGGACGCGCTGTTCGAGCTCGCCGAGCGCATCACGGTGCTGCAGGAAGGACGCGTGCTCGTCGAAGGCACGCCCGACGAGATCAAGAGCAATGCGAAGGTGCAGGAAGCGTACCTCGGCGGCGTGCATGGCGTGATCGACGAGCACGAAGCGGTGCCGTCATGAGGGGCGCGTCGGGCAACGGTGCGCTCGGTGGCAAGCCCGGTTCGAGCCTGCTCGAGGTGAGCGGCCTCAACAGCTACTACGGCGATTCGCACATCCTGTTCGACGTCTCGCTGCGCGTCGATCGCAACGAGGTCGTCGCGCTGCTCGGGCGCAACGGCGCGGGCAAGAGCACGACGCTCAAGAGCCTGATGGGCGTCGTCACGCCGCGCGCCGGCTCGGTGATGCTCGACGGCGCCGAGATCGCGGGCCGGAAAAGCCATGCGATCGCGAAGGCGGGCATGCAGCTCGTGCACGAGGACCGGCGCATCTTCGGCAGCCTCGACGTCGAGGAGAACCTCATCCTGGCCGGCCTCACCGCAGCATCGAAGTGGCCGCTCGACCGGATCTATGAAATGTTCCCGCGGCTCAAGGAACGACGCGGCAGCCGCGGCACCGACCTGTCCGGCGGCGAGCAGCAGATGCTCGCGATCGCGCGCGCACTGATCCGCGATCCGAAGATCATCCTGCTCGACGAGCCGTTCGAGGGACTCGCGCCGGTGATCGTGCGCGCGCTCGTGGCGGCGTGCCGCGAGCTTGCGGCCGCAGGCCAGACGATCGTGCTGGTCGAGCAGAACCTCGCCGCGACGCTCGCGATCGCCCAACGCGTCTACATCATCAACAACGGTCACATCGCACACGAAGGCCCTGCCGACGAGCTCAAGGCGCGGCCCGAGCTGTTGCAGCGCTACCTCGGCGTTTAGCGCGCCGAATCCGGTCGTTCGGCGCCCCGATTCATCCGCAAGAACCGGATTGGCCGCTTGGCGCGATCCGGCCAGACTCGGTCCATGGACGCCGCAAGCCTCGCACGACTTCTGTCGCTCGCCGCGATCTGGGGCGGCTCGTTCCTGTTCATGCGCGTCGCCGCACCGGTGCTCGGGCCGACGCAGCTCATTGCGTATCGCGTCGCGCTGGCGGCGATCTTCCTGCTTGCGATCGCGCTGCTGCAGCACCGCGCGATCGCGGCACGCAGGCACTGGCGGCATTACCTGATCCTCGGCGCATCGAACTCGGCGCTGCCGTTCCTGCTGTTCGCGTTCGCCGCGCAGACGCTGTCGGCCTCGCTGCTGTCGATCCTGAACGCGACGGCACCGATCTTCGCCGCGGCGATCGCATCGCTCGCGCGGCGCGCGTTGCCGGCACCGCGGGTGGCGCTCGGGCTCGTCCTCGGCATTGCCGGCGTCGTCGTGCTCGCGAGCTTCGATGCGGTGATGCTGCGGCCCGGCGCAGGTGTTGCGTTGCTGGCGGGACTCGGCGCATCCCTTTCGTATGGCATCGCGTCGACTTATGCGAAGTCGGCGCCGAACGTCGATGCCTTCGCGAATGCACTCGGCAGCATGGGCGCGGCAACGCTCTTGGTGGCGCCGGCGATGCCGTTCTTTCCGCCGCACGCGCCGGCCGACACCGAAGTGATCATCGCGGTGATCGCGCTCGGCGTCGTGTGCAGCGGCGTCGCCTACCTGCTGTACTTCCGGCTGATCGCGGATCTCGGGCCGGCGTCGGCTTTGACCGTCACGTTCCTGATCCCGGTATTCGGCGTGCTGTGGGGACGCGTATTTCTCGGCGAGCCGGTCGGCCTGCACACGCTTGCAGGCTCGGCGATCGTCGTGGTCGGGACCGCACTCGTGACCGGCTTCAGGCCGCGGATGCTGCGCGCGCGCGTTGCAGGATGAGTCGACTCACGTCGCGCGCTTCCAGCCGCCGATGATCGCGCCGGCGAGCGCGAGGCCCACGACGAGATACGCCGAGTTGATGAGCCACAGCGTGACCGAGCGCGCCTCGAACCCGTAGTTCAGCGCAAGCGTCGCGGCGATGAAGCCGATCGCGATGATGGCGCCGAGGCGAAGGCCCGCGACGAGCGTCGCAGCGTGCAACCGCTGCATCAGCCACGCGAGCGTGTAGCACATCACGAGGATCGCGACGAAGCCGACGACATACGGCAGCGGCGACGTGCCGTGCTCGCGGGAGAGCTGGTCCATCGTCTTGCCGATCGCGGCGACCCAGGGGTTCGCCATCACGCTGTACCAGATGGCGCCCAGCACGAAGAACACGATCGACGCGATCCATACGGCCAGATGTCGTCCTGCGCTCACGGCAATCCTCCCTTCCACGCAAGCCTGTATTTGACCATAGCGATTCGCGTCGCCGGCTCGAACGTCGCGGCGTCCCCGGCTCCCCGCTGCCACCGGCCGCTAACAGGTTTGCGTGCGCGGCGGCCCGGGATCGGTTAGCATCGCTTCCCATTCGCCGTGGCAGGCAATCGCGGTGGCGCACGCGCCGCCGCTCGGCGCAATCGCGGTATCCGCAGGGGAGGATCGATGCGATTCCAGCGCAGACAGGGAGCGGCCGTGCGGGTGTTGCCGGCGCTCGGAACGATGCTCGTGTCCGTGGGCGCTCATGCGCAGGCGACGGCACCGGATGCGACGGCCGCCGCAGCGCCGGCGCAGCCCGACATCCGGATCGAGGTGACCGGCTCGAACATCAAGCGCGTTGAAAACGAAGGCGCGCTGCCGGTGACGACGATCACGCGCCGCGACATCGAGCGCTCGGGGGCGACGACGCCGATGGAGCTTTTGGAGCTCGTCTCGGCGAACAACAGCCTCACCGCGATCACGCTCGGCGATTCGGTCGGCGCCGTCACGTTCTCCGCGCAAACCGCGTCGCTGCGCGGCCTCGGCGGCGGCCGGACGCTGGTGCTGATCAACGGCCATCGGCTCGACACCTTCGCCGGCGAATTGCCCGGCGTGCAGGGCGTCAATCTCGCGGCCATTCCGCTGCAGGCGATCGAGCGCGTCGAGATTTTGAAGGACGGCGCGTCGGCAGTCTACGGATCGGATGCGATCGCCGGCGTCATCAACTTCATCACGCGCAAGGACTATTCGGGCGCCGAAGCGACGGCGTTCTATGGCACGCCGACGCGCGGTGGCGGCGGCGATCAGTGGCAGGGCAGCGGTACCGTCGGCGCGGGCACTCTCGAGAAGGATGGATGGAACGCGTTCCTGTCCGCTCAGTACAACGAGCAGAAGTCGCTCGACCAGGTCGATCGCAATTTCTCCCATTCGTCGTACCGGCCCGACATCGGCCTCATCGGCATTTCGCCGTTCAGCAGTCCCGGCCACGTCGTCGGCTCGAACGGCTTCTTCGCCACGGTCAACAACGCGAGCGGCACGCCGGTCATTGCCAACAGCCCCGCGCTCTGCGCGCCGAGTCTCTACATCGCGGACTTTGGCGACTGCGCCTACGACACCGCAGCGGTGCGCGGCGTCAACATGATTCCGCATGAGAAGACGTGGAACCTGTTCGGCAACGCGCAGTACAGGATCAACGCCGACTGGACCGCGTACGTGACCGGGCTGTATTCGCACGACGAAACGCGGCTCGTCATCCAGCCGGGGCCGGTGGGGAGTCCTTTCAACTACGGCCCGCAGAGCAATATCCCGGCGACGATCACGCTGCTGCCGAGCAGCCCGTTCTATCCGACCGACATCGCGGCCGCGGCCGGCGTAGGCGGGGAGCCGCTCGACGTCTGGTATCGGACGGTCGACAACGGCTTTCGCGACACGACGGATACGAACGAGAACTGGCAACTCGTCGGCGGCCTCAAGGGATCGTGGCACGGCTTCGATTGGGACGGATCGCTGTTCTATGCGCAAGGCGAGACGACGCAGCACGTGAACGGTGGCTTCCAGGACTACACGCGCCTGCTGCCGATCCTGAACAGCGGCAACGTCAATTTCTTCGGCCCGAACACGCCGGACGTGATCGCACTGGAGCGCTCGGCGAACTTCGTCGGCGACGCATTTCACGGGACGTCGAAGAACTACGGCGGGCAGATCAAGACATCGGGTGATGTCTACGAATTGCCCGCGGGAACGCTGGCCACGGCGTTCGGGATCGAGGCGCGGAGGGAGGAATTCGAGCAGACCGTCGATTCGGCGCTCCAGTCCGGCAACATCACCGGCTACCCCGGCGCACTCAAGTCGACCGGCGTGCAGGGCCGCAATCAGTGGGCGGCGTTCGCCGAAGTCGACGTGCCGATCGTCAAGACGCTCGAGGGCGACATCGCGCTTCGCTACGATCACTACAGCGATTTCGGCGGCACGACGAATCCGAAATTCAGCCTGCGCTGGCAGCCGACGCGGACGCTGCTCGTGCGCACGTCGTATGGAACCGGCTTTCTCGCGCCGAGCCTTTATCAACTGTTCGCGCCGAAGTTCGGCGGTGTCACGCAGCAGACCAACGATCCGCTGCGCTGCCCGGTCACCGGCGCCGATGGCGTCGACTGCAACGCGCAGTTCGCCGTGCTGCTCGGCGGCAATGCGAGCCTGAAGCCGGAGGAATCGGAGCAGACGAGCCTCGGCGTCGTCATCGAGCCGATACCCGGCGGAACATTCAGCGTCGACTGGTTCAAGATCAACCTGAAGCAGGCGATCGTCGCCGGCATTTCGCCGGCAGCGATCCTCGGCGACCTCGGGCAGTTCGGCAACCTCGTGACGCGGGCGCCGCCCGATCCCAACGCTCCCGATCTGCCGGGCCGCATCACGCAGATCGATCAGTTGTTCCTGAATCTCGGCGCGATGCGGCTGCAGGGCTTCGACATCGAAGGCCGTTATCGGACGCCGGCGCAATCGTGGGGCCGGCTCACGTTCAGTCTCTCCGGCACGTATTACCTTCGCTACGACGTGCAGAACACCGACGGGTCTTACCGTGGCATCGTCGGCACGGCGCTCGCGACGGTGACGACCGGCGTGATCCCGCGCTGGAAGCATTACGGCTCGCTGACGTGGGATCGCGGGCCGTGGTCGGCCACGCTCGCGCAGACGTACCAGACGTCGTACACCGATCAGAATCCCGACCTCGACGGCAATCCGCGCACGGTGGGCTCGCTGAGCCTGTGGGATCTGCAGGCGTCCTACACGGGCTTTCGAAACTGGAGGCTCACGCTCGGCGTGAAGAACCTGTTCGATCGCGATCCGCCGGTGTCCAACCAGCTCACGTCGTTCATCTCGGGCTTCGATCCGTCGTACTACGATCCGCGAGCCAGGTTCGTGTATGGGAGCGCGGCGTATCGGTTCAAGTGACTGCGTAATCGCTGGCTCTGCTCGAGCGCAGCGACGGAGGAAGCGCCGCGTTCGCTCCTCCCCCGCTGCTTCGACAAATGCGGCTGCAGTTCGTTATTCGAACAGTTCGCCCTGTCTCGACGCGCCATCCGACTTCGGTGGCCGGAACCGCGACACGTCGAGCCCGTCGTGCTCGCGTCGCCCGCGATTGAGCCCGAAGCGCCGGCACGCGATCGCGAAGCGCTTCTCGAGCAGCGTCGCGAATTCACCGCTGCCACGCATCCGCACGCCGAACGTCGAGTCGTAGTCGCGCCCGCCGCGCATCTGCTGCACGAGGCTCATGATGTGCCCGGCGCGAAGCGGATAGTGGACATCCAGCCATTCGCGGAAGAGCGGCGCCACTTCGCGCGGCAGACGCAGCAGCACCCAGCCGGCGCTTTGCGCGCCGCTGCCTGCCGCGGCTTCGAGGATCGCCTCGAGATCGCGGTCGTTCAATTGCGGGACGATCGGCGCGACCATCACGCCGACGGGAATGCCGGCGTCGGCGAGCGTCCGCAGCGCCTGCAGCCGGCGATGCGGCGCCGCCGCGCGCGGCTCCATCCTGCGTGCGAGCTCGCGGTCGAGCGTCGTGATCGACAGGTACACGCGCGCCATCCGCTTCGCGGCCATCGGCGCGATGATGTCGATGTCGCGTTCGACCAGCGCCGATTTCGTGACGATCGTGAACGGATGCTCGTGCGCGGCGAGCACTTCGAGCACGCTGCGCGTGATCTTCCATTCGCGCTCGATCGGCTGGTACGGATCGGTGTTCGTGCCGAGCGCGATCGGATCGCAGCGATAGCCGGGCTTCGCGAGCTCGGCACGCAAAAGATTCGCCGCGTCGGGCTTGGCGTAGAGCTTCGTCTCGAAATCGATGCCGGGCGACAGGTCGAGGTACGCGTGCGACGGCCGCGCGTAACAGTAGATGCAGCCGTGCTCGCACCCCTGGTACGGGTTGATGGATTGCGAGAACGGAATGTCGGGCGAATCGTTGTGCGCGATGATCGAGCGTGCGCGCTGGATCGTCACGACCGTCCGAAGCGGCGGCGGCTGCTCGTCGTCGCACGGTTGCGTCCAGCCGTCGTCGCATGCATCGCGCCGGTCGAGCCGAAAGCGGTTCGCCGGGTTGAACGTCGCGCCGCGGCCCTTGACGGGCGGCGACGGCGGATCATTCGTGCTCATCGTTCGTTCGGCGGAGCGTAAGTCTCGCGCCGGATACCGGATAAATATACGGTATGAGGACCGCGTTGTACAGCGCGGCCGATAATCGCGGCGTGAGAGCAACGACGACACCGAAGGATGGACGAGCGCAGCGCGCGTGACGTCGTGCTGGCGCGCGCGATCGAGACGTCCGACGGTGCGCGCGAGGTCTGGAGCGACGCGGATCGCGCATGGGCGACGCGCGCGAGCGGCGAGATCGTCGGCGAGCATGGGCACGACGATGCGTTCATCGCGCGCCGCGCGGAACTGATCCTCGACCGCCTCGCCGAGCGTCATCCGCGAATCCGCGCGCTGTCGCGATTCCCGTCCGCGCGCGGCTGGATGGGACCGATGACCGCGATCGTCGCATTCGTGATCGGCGCGCTCGGCGTGGACATCTCACCGACGCAGCGGATCAATCTGCTCGCACCGCCGGTCCTCGCGCTGCTTGCGTGGAATCTCGCGGTTTATCTCTCGCTGGTGGTCGCGACGATGATGCCCCGTCGCGGCTCCGTTGCGCCCGGCCCGCTTCGGCGTGCCGTCGTCGCCTGCTTTCGGGACGTTTCGCAGCCGATCCGCAAGTCGGTCGCACCGCGGCCGCTCGTCGTCGCGATGCGCCGGTTCGCGACCGAATGGCCCGCGCTGGCGCTGCCGCTCTGGCAGCGCCGCGCTGCGAGCCTCCTGCATGCTGGTGCGGCGGCGCTCGCTGCTGGCGCGATCGCGGGCCTCTATGTCCGCGGCATCGCGCTCGAATATCGCGCGGCGTGGCAAAGCACGTTCCTCGACGCGAATGCGGTCGCGCGTTTGCTCGACGTCGTGCTCGCGCCCGGCGCATGGTTGACGGGCATCCCGATTCCCGATGCTGCGCACCTCGCGACGATCGCCGGCGACAGTCCCGGCGAAAACGCCGCGCCGTGGATCCATCTCTACGCGGCTACGCTGTTGCTCGTCGTCATCGTGCCGCGTCTCCTGCTCGCCGCCGTCGCATGGATGGGCGAGCGGCGCCTCGTGCAGCGCTTTCCGATCGCGCTCGGCCATGCGTACTACCAGCGCCTGCTGCACGCCTGGCGCGAAGGAACGGCCCAGGTGGTCGCGCTGCCGTACAGCTTCGACGTCAACGCGAACGGCCGCGGGGGACTCGCGAAGCTGATGGCGCGTGTCTTCGATGCCGGCGTCGACGTCGAATGGCGAGCGACGACGGCTTACGGCGACGACGCGCCGATCGACCTTCCGGGCGCGCCTGCAGGCGTCGTCGCGCTCTTCAACCTCACCGCGACGCCGGAGCCGGAGAACCACGGCGCGTTCGTCGATGCGCTTCGCGGTCGCATAGAGCCGCACGTCCCGCTGATCGCGATCGTCGACACAACCGATTTCGTCGATCGCTTTGCGGCGAATCCGCGCCGCATCGCCGAGCGCGAAGCGGCGTGGCGGCAGATGCTCGAGCCGCACCACGCCGAGCCGTTGTTCGTGCGCCTCGCCGATCCCGATCTGCGCGAAGCCGGCGCCACGCTGTCGACTCGCCTCGAGCGCGCGACGACATGACGTCGGACGAAGCGTCGGTGGCGGAACAGACGATAGCGCTGTCCC
>JAICLP010000404.1 GCA_025925475.1 Burkholderiales bacterium
CTGCCTTCGATGCCGTGCTCGGAGCTCGTGAAGTCGCGCTGCGCAAGCAGCGCCGCGGTGAGCCCGCTCCTGGCCGCCCAGCCGACGTGCAGCGGCTTGCACATCGAGCCGAACATCTCGCGCAGGCCGCAAGCGGTCGTCGCGGCGATGCCAAGCGCCCAGACCATCCGCTCTTCCGTCAGCTCCAGCAGCCGGCCGCACGCGGCCGCCGCGCCGAACACGCCGGTCGTGCCGGTGATGTGCCAGCCAACGTCGTAGTGCGACGGATAAACGGCGTTGCCGATGCGGCACTCGACGTCGATGCCGATGGCGAGCGCGTGCAGGAAATCCTGGCCGGAACACGGCTTGAATTCGGCGAGCGCAAGCAGCGCGGAGGCCACGGGACCGGCCGGGTGGATGACCGTCCGCAAATGGGTGTCGTCGAAGTCGAACGTGTGCGACGACGTGCCGTTGACCATCGCGGCGTTCAGGATATCGATGCGCTCGTTGCGGCCAAGAATCGAGGCTTGCGCAGGACCGACGAAAGGCAGCAACGCGGCGAGCTCGCGCTCGACGGTGGCGTGCCTCGAGGCACCCACCGCGCAGCCGATCCAGTTCAGCACGGCGCGCCTGGCTTCGTGGCGAACGGCGGCTGGCAAGTCGCGTGCGCGGCTTTCGCGCGCAAAGCGGGCGAGCGAGCGCGTGGGAGCAATGTCGTCGGACGGTTCCAGGATCGATCTCGCGGGCCGGGTGAGCGCGTGATCGTAGGGTCGCATGAACGGTTCGTCAACGGCGGCCGGCCCTTCACGGCGCATATGAGCAAGGACGGCGTCGTGAGCCGACGGCACGTCGTGGTGGGGCGCACGAATCGAAGCGCAGCGGTTGAAGCGCGCGCCGCTCCGTGCAACCATGCACACCGCTGTCGTGCGATAACCATGGCCACGCTGGAAGTCGTCAAGCTGACGAAGCGCTATCAGGACGTCGTCTCAGTCGACGGGATCGACCTCGCGGTCAAGGCCGGCGAGTTCCTTTGCCTGCTCGGCCCATCGGGATGCGGCAAGACGACGACCTTGCGCATGATTGCCGGCCTCGCGACGCCGGACGATGGCGAGATCCGGGTCGATGGCAAGGTGATCTCGTCGCCGCGCGCGGTGGTGCCGCCCGAGCGACGCGGCATGAGCATGATCTTCCAGAGCTATGCCGTCTGGCCGCACATGACCGTTCGGCAGAACGTGGCGTATGGCCTCAAGCCGAAAGCGCTGCCGGCCGACGAGAAGCGCAAGCGCACCGACGCCTTCCTCGCTGCGACGAAGCTCGATCAACTGGCCGAACGGTATCCGGCCGAGATATCCGGCGGCCAGCAGCAGCGCGTCGCGCTGGCGCGGGCGCTGGCGCCGAAGCCCGACATCCTGCTTCTCGACGAGCCGCTCTCCAATCTCGACGCCAATCTGCGCGGCGAGATGCGTTTCGAAATTCGTCGCCTGCATCAGGAGTTCAGGTACACGTCGGTGTACGTCACGCACGACCAGGTCGAGGCGATGACGATGGCCGACCGCATCGTCGTGATGAACGCGGGCCGCATCGAACAGATCGGCACGCCCAAGGAGGTTTACGACGCGCCGAACAGTGCGTTCGTCGCCCGCTTCATCGGCGCGAGCAACGTGTTGAAGGCGCGGCATCTCGGCGCTCGGTCGGTCGAGTTATCCGGACATGCGTTGGAGATCGGCAGCGGCGAGTTCACCGGCGAGGGCACGGACATGGCCATTTGCGTGAAGACGCACGACCTCGAGTTGCTGCCATCGTTGCCGACGCGTGGTTCGAGCAACAACGTGCTGCCCGGGGTGGTGCGCAGCCAGGCCTATCTCGGCAGCCATCGCGACTACATCGTCGACGTCGGCCAGGAAGTCCAGATCGGCGCGCCGTCCGACATGGATCTGGCCCCCGGGTCGCGCGTGGGCGTCCGGTTCCTGCCCGCACGTTGTCGCGGCCTTGCGCGCTGACTCGAAGGTGAACGGCGTATTGCGAATGCAGCTCGTGCATTCGCGCGTTTCGCAGCAAAAATCAACTAAGGAGGAAGCGATGCTGCTTTGGATCCGTTGCGCCGCGCTGGCGCTGCTGCTTGGTCTCGCAGGTCCGGCCTTGGCGCAGGAATCGACGCAGGCACTGGTCGATGCCGCGAAGAAGGAAGGCAAGGTCGTGTGGTACACGTCGGTCGACGTCAAGGTCGCGGAAGCGGTGGCGCAGGCCTTCCGCGGCGCCTATCCCGGGATCGACGTCGAGGTCGAGCGCACGGGCTCCGAGCGCGTGCTGCAGCGGATCAACCAGGAATACCAGTCCAACATCCACAACGTCGACGTCGCCAACAGTTCCGACGCGTCGCACTTCCTGTTCTGGAAGCAGCAGAAGTGGCTCGCCCAATACACGCCGCCGGACGTGAAGAAGTTCCCGGCGCAATACC
>JAICLP010000405.1 GCA_025925475.1 Burkholderiales bacterium
CAGGCGATCCTGCACACCGCCGAGATCGCGTTCGCGCTCCCGGCGCCGGCGAAGAGCCGCTGGCATCGCGCCGGAATCGGCGCCCGCGGTGAGCGGATCTTCGACGTCGTCGCGGGAATCGTCATGATGCTCTTCGCCGTCGGATGGACCTGGTCGATCGCCGTCTCGCATGCTGGCGGCGACGACGACGTCTCGGACGCGACCGCGTCGATCTCCGCGGCGCTCACCGACCCGAACGCCCCGACCGCAGCCTACATCACGGACGCGATGCTCTCGGCGCTGACGCCGTTGCGCGGCGAGAGCGGCAAGCTGCGCGCGAGCGTGACGCAACCGGGCCAGCCGGTCGACTCCGCGCACGACGGCGTGAGCGACACCTCCGCCGCCGAGCTGCGTGTCGCGACCCAGCCAGCGGACACCGGGGCGCCGGTCGCGCCGGCGCGGCCGGGAATCTGGGGACTCGCGGTCAAGATCGGCGCAGCGCTCAAGCCGGTCACCGACTTCAGCGTCATAACGATGCGGCCGTTCAGCGAGAAGCAGCGCGGCCGCATCGGGCTCTATTACATCGGCAACTGGCCGGGAGAGAAGGGACGTGTGCGACGCGGCTACACCATCCCGTCCGGATTCATCGAGGTCACGCGCGCGAACGAAGACACCTACGTCTCCGATCACTTCCGCCTGCGCGATTTCCTCACGCACGACCAGGTGAACGTCTGGCCGAAGTACATCGTCCTCGATCTGAAGCTGGTCGACAAGCTCGAGCTGGTGCTCTCCGATCTCGAAGCGCGCGGCTACGACGTCTCGGGCGTGCACGTCATGAGCGGATTTCGCACGCCGCAGTACAACGTCTCGGGGGGCGACCCGACCGGCCGCGCGGCGTTGAGCCGCCACATGTACGGTGACGCCGCCGATATCTTCATCGATGACGACGGCAACGGCACGATGGACGACCTCAATCACGATCATCGCGTCAACATCCGCGACTCTCAGGTGATTCTCGCCGCGGTCGACCGCGTCGAGCGGGATCATCCCGAGCTCGTCGGCGGCGCGGGCGTCTACGTGGCGAACAGTGGGCACGGTCCTTTCATTCACATCGACACGCGCGGCTTTCGCGCGCGCTGGGTCGGAACCGGAGACGATTGACATGGCAGACGAAGCGACGAGCACCGGTGGGGACGCGGACGTGTCGGGGCCACTCTGCCCGGTCTGCCAGTCGCCACGCCCCGATCTCTCGAAGCCGTGCCCGAGCTGCGGCTCGCCCGCCATCGAGGGCGCCGAGCCGCCCGCGGAGATGAGCGCGCCGCGCCGCGCGCTGCCCGAGGGCTTGTTCACTGTCCGCGCCTCCGACATCGAGCCGTACATCGGGCTGCGCTATCTCTCGAAGCTCTTTCGATTGATGGCGATCGTCCTGGTGCTCCTGCTGATTGCCGAAGTCATCACCGGCTTCGTGTCGCAGGGTAGCATCGCGCTGCCGACGCTGCTCGCCGAAGGGAGCAAGCTGATCGTGCTCGCCGGCCTGCTCTGGGGCGTTGGCGATCTCGCGATCCTGCTCATCGACGTCGGCCACGACGTCCGCGCGGCGCGAATCCTCCTCGGGCGCCAGGCACAGCATCACCTGCAGGAGCATCATCAGGAGCGGCGCCGCGGTCCCGGTGAAGCGCGCTCCGCCGACCGCGCAGGTGGGTGACAGTCTGGACGATCGGCCACTCGACGCGCCCGCTCGACGAGTTCGTCGCACTGCTCCAACGCGAACAGATCGAGTCGCTCTGGGACGTTCGCTCCTATCCGTCGTCGCGGCGCTATCCGTATTTCAATCGTGATGCGCTGCGCATCACGCTGCCGGAAGTCGGGATCAGCTACCAGCACGCCCCGCAGCTCGGCGGGCGGCGCAGCGTCCCGAAGAATGCGCCGCCGACCCAGTGGCGCAATGCGGGATTCAAGGGATACGCGGCATACATGACGACCGCCGAATTCCGCGCCGGCATCGATGGATTGCGCGCGGCAGCGAGCGAGCGTCGAACCGTGATCATGTGCGCCGAGGCGGTGCCGTGGCGCTGTCATCGCAACCTGATCGGCGATGCGCTCGTCGCTCGTGGCGACGAGGTGTTCGACATCCTCGATGCCGCGACGCGGCCACACAAGCTCACCAGCTTCGCGGTGATCGTGAATGGTGAGGTGACCTATCCCACAGCGCAGGACGCCGAGCAGCTCGGATTGCTCGAAGACGCAGACTGATTCAGCGCTTGACGCCGCTCTCCAGCGCTGCCGGTACGACTGTTGCCGATGAGCAGGCCACGACCCGCAGCACCTCACCGGTTCTTCGAGGACTTGAACAATGCTCTGGACGCTTGCCGTAATTCTGCTCATCCTGTGGGCGCTCGGCTTCTTCGTCGTGCACGTCGGCGGTGGACTGATTCACCTGCTGCTCGTCATCG
>JAICLP010000169.1 GCA_025925475.1 Burkholderiales bacterium
CATAGACGTGGTTGAAGGACGTCGTCAGGAACATCACGCCGTTGACGACGATCGGCGACGTTTCCATCGACTCGAGAACGGCCGTCTGGAACACGAACGCCGGCTTCAGCTTGCCGACGTTGCTCGCGTTGATCTGCGAGCCCGGGTAGTAGCGCGTCTGCGCGTAGCTGCCGTTCGAGTGGATCCAGTTCTTGGAATCCGATCCGGCGTTGTCGAGCATTGCCTGCGTCACCGGTGCGAGGTTCTTCGACATCGGCTTCGCGACCGTCGTGTCGGCCGTACCGGTTTCCTGTGCAATCGCGCCAAGCGACAGCGCAAAGCCGGCCGCGACGATCGCGGCGCAGGCGACCTTGGTGTTGCGTTCGCTCATGGGAGGCCCTCCTCGGTGCCTTGTTCTTGGAACGTGAAGACCGCTGTTTTCGACAGTTGTGACGCCGTGGGAATCGCCGTTATAGTGCGTTTCCCCGCAAGTTGCAATCGACGTCCTTTGGTGCACCGCAACAGCGTGCCCGCAACGCTGCGAACACCCTTTCAGAACGAGTAATCCGATGAGATCGACACGCTTCCCGAATTCCCTTTCAGCACTGCTCGCAACGTCGCGCGGCCTGACACCCGTGTCCGCGTTGGCGTTCGCCGCCGCCTTGATCGCGTCCCCGCTCGCGTACGCGACGAGCGACGCGGAGCTCGCGACGAACGCGCGCCTGCTGGCATCGGTTCGCAACGACGACGCGGCGGGTGTCGGACGCGCATTGAGCGAAGGCGCCGCCGTCGATTCGCGCAATCGGCTCGGCGAAACCGGCCTGCTGATCGCACTCAAGAAGAACCGGCCCGATATCGCGCGGTCGTTCCTGGCCGCCGGTGCAAACGTCAACATCCCGGCGGTGAACGGCGTGACGCCATTGATGGCGGCCGCTTACGCGGGCGATGCTGCGACCACGCGCGCGCTGATCGACCGCGGCGCCGACGTCGCGGCCGTGGATCGCCTCGGCAAGAACGCGATCACCTACGCGGCCGGCGAAGGCCGCACCGAGGTCGTGCGCCTGCTCCTCGCGCACGGCGTCGACCCGAATGGCGTCTATCGCAACAACCTCACCGCGCTCATGTGGGCCGCCGGATATGGACAAACCGAGACCGCGCGCGCCCTGATCGATGCCGGCGCCCGCGTCGACCTCGTCGACAACCGCGGCAAGAGCGCGCTCGACATGGCGCGCGAGTTCAAGCACGCGCCCACGGTGGAGCTGCTGGAGCAGGCACTCGCGACGGCGCGCCACTGAAACGCCTCTTCGTCGCGGGATGAGCGCTAGGTGACCTGGGAAACGCGCGCCGCCGCCCGCGCACGACGAACGCTCGGCGGCAGCGTCATTCGCGCCACGATGCCGTCGCCGCGCAGCGCATGCTGGAATGCGGCCGCAATGTGCAACGCGACGAGCGCGAACAGGACGCAGCTCGTCACGAGGTGCACGTCGCTCATCAGCGACTTCAGCCACGGCACCTTCGCGCCCCACGCCGGCAGCGTGATACCGAACCATTTCACGGGATAGCCGCTGAAGACCGAGCCCAGGTAACCCGCGAGCGGCATCACGATCAGCGCCGCATAGAGCAGCATCTGGTTCGCTTTCGCGGCGCGCATTCGCCACCGCGGCATCGGCGGCAACGGCGGCGGCGCATGCGCGAGTCGCCAGCCGAGGCGCAGCAGCATCAGCGCCAGCAGGCACAGCCCGATCGACTTGTGGAAGTTGAACGCATCGGCGCGCATGCCGGGCGGCGACTTCGGGATCTGCTGCATCAGCCAGCCGAACGCGAACTGACCGAACACGATGGCGGCGACGAGCCAATGCAGGACGACGGCGGTTCTCGTATACCGGGTCATCGCAATGTGTTGCGTGCGGGGCATCAGAGTTTCACGTCGACATTGACGCCGATGAACCAGTTCCGCCCCGGCGCGGGCTCGAAGAAGCGACCGTTCCCGTCATCGACGATGACCGAGCCCGCATAGTTCCGATCGAACAGGTTGTTCACGCGCACGAACGCCTTCCAGCTGACCGCACCCGACGCCTGCCCGAATCCGAGGCGCCAGTTCATCACCGCGTACGACGGCGCGGCATCCGTGTTCGCCTCGTTGACATACAGCTTGTCGACGTATTGAAACTCGATCGCCGTGTCGAGACCATGAAGGCCGCCGGGTACCCACGCGACCTCCCCGTACGCCTCCTTCGATGGCACCGCAGGGATCCGTGACCCCGAGGGCACTGGCGTCGGCGACGATCCCGTGGAAAACGGTTGCGTGAATTCTGCCCGCAGCCATGTCAGCGCGACGTGCGACTCGATGCCGTGGCCGAAGCGGCCGTCCCACGATGCCTCGGCGCCGCGTCGCCGCGTGGCCGATGCGTTCTTGTAGATCGTACGGCCGCCAATCGCGGTATCGACGACGATCTCGTTGCGCGTATCGACGTTGAAGATGGCCGCCGTGATGCGCTGGCGATCGTCGAGCCGGTACTTGACGCCAATCTCGGTGGCGCGGCTTCGCGCGGGCTGCAAGCCGAAGTTCAGTCCGCTGCCGCCCTGCCGGTAGGCGAGCTCCGCGAACGTCGGCGTCTCGAAGCCCTCGCCGTAGCTTGCGTACGCATTGAAATCGTCGGTCGCATGGAACACGATGCCGGCGACCGGGCTCGTGTCGCCGAAGCGCCGGCTGCCGCTGTCGTCGGGATTCTGCGCGGTGACGTAATGGTCGTCGGACGTATAGTGCACGCTGCTCGTCCGCACGCCGAGCGTTCCCGACCAGCGTGGCGCGAATTCCCATTCGGCCTGCGCGTACAGATCGTTGCCGTAGACGTTGTCGTCCTCGTCGCGGCGCAGGTCGCCCAGGTCGCCGAACTGGTTGACGAAGCCCTTGCGCCGCTCGTGCTGATGGTCGAAGTCGGCACCGACGCTGATCGTCATCGGCCGCTCGAGCACGCCGCCGCGCCAGACGAGCCGCACGCCGATGCCGCCGTAATCGCGGTCGAGATCGGTAACGCCGCCCGACGACGTCGCACCGCTGCCGGTGAGCGCGAGGTACTGCCGGATCAGCCGGCGGCCACCGTAGCCGTCGACGTGAAGCGAGAGCGCATCCGAGAAGCGGTGATCGACGCTCGCGCCGACCTGCTGCTGGTTGATCGTCTTGCGCGTATCGAACAGGAACGCCGCCGGGTCGGCGCCGCGCGGGTTGGCGCTCCATTCGGCACGCGTCAAGCCGAGCGGGTCCTGCGTCTCCGGCTGAAACTGCGTGTTGCCGATCATCGTGATCCGCGTGTCCGACGACGGATCGATCACCAGCTTGGCGTTGGTGAGATCGCGTCGGGCCGACGAGTGAGCGCGATAGCCGTCCGTCACGAACTCGCTCGCTGCGGCGACGCCGCCGACGTATTGTCCGCGCGCGCCGATCTTGCCGCCGAGCACGCCGGTGCCGTAGCTTCCTCCGCCGGCGTTGATCTCGAGATAGGGGACCTCCGGGGGGTCTTCGGTGAACACGGATATCACGCCGCCCGATGCGTTGCCGTAAAGAGCCGAGAAGGGACCGCGCAGGATCTCGATGCGCGACGCCGACAGGAGGCTGAAGCTTCCCGTTTGCCCCTGACCGTCGGGCATCGTCACCGGTATGCCGTCCTGGTACAGGCGAACGCCGCGCACGCCGAACGTCGCGCGTGCACCGAATCCGCGCGTGCTTACCTGCAAATCCTGCGCGTAGTTCTGCCGGTTGGCGACGAACACGCCCGGAATGCGCGACAGCGTCTCGGACAGGTTCACCATCGGCTGGCCGTCGTGAATCGTGCTTGCGTCGATCGTGTCGACGGATGCAGGCACGTCGAACGCGCGCTCGGCGTGACGCGTCGCGGTCACGGTGATCGGATCGATCACGAAAGGCGCGTTGTCGGTCGTTTGCGCGAGCGCGGGCGGCATCGCCCCGAGCGCGAGCACGACGACGAGCAGCCGAATCGTCGTCCTGTTCGTGCCAATCGCGTCGCCGTTGCGTATCGCGTCCATGCCGAATTCCGGCCGCTCAATGCGTATCGAGCGAGCCGTTTGCTTTCGGATACGTCACGACGCCCCACGCGAGCTTCAGGCCGCTGATGCTCTTGACCGGACGATAAGTCTTGGCGTCGACGACGCGCAGTTCGTTCGAGCGTCCGCATGCGACCAGCAGATAGGCCTGATCCGGCGTGAGCGAGAAGTGCCAGCAGCGGTCGCCGACCGGTATGTCTGCAAGCTTCCGGAACGTCCGTGCGTCGAACACCTGGAGCAGCTTCGCCCGCGCGGCCGCCACGAACAGTCGTTGGCCCGATTCGTCGAAAGCGACGCCATAGGGTCCCTTGGCAACCGGAACGGTCTTCTCGACCTTCAACGCCGCGTCGAGCACGACGAGGTTGTCGCTGTTCTCCATCGTCACGATGTAGCGCGTTCCGTCGGGCGACACCTTGATGCCGCGCGGCCGGTTCCCGAAGGGATGCAGATCGACGGTTTGCACGAGCTTTCCGATCTGCTTGTCGTAGCTCGTGACCGTGTCGTCGCCTTCGTTGGCCACGGAAAGTCGCTTCCCGTCGGGCGAGAATTCGATGCCTTCGGTTTCACGGCCTCCAGTGAGAAAACTGCGCGCGGTCCATGCGGACAGATCGATGGCGGCGACTTCGGCCGGAGGACCCGAGTCGTCGTCCTTTTCCCCTTTGCCGGGAGGCTTGCCGGAAGCCGCTGGCTCGAACGTGACATAGGCCCTGGCGCCGTCGGGTTGCATGCGCATGAATTCGGGATTCTTGCCGATGGGCACGCGCCGAACGACGCGGAGGTTCGTCGAATCGATGACGGCGACATCGCCGCTCGCCTCGTCGGCGGCGAGGACGTACTTGCCATCAGGCGTTACGGCCAGGCCTCTCACCGCCGAAGACAGGTCCACGGTCCGCGCGAGTTCCAGGCGCCCGAGGTCAATCACCGCAAGACCGGACGCGGTGCTGACGTAAGCCACGCCAGTCTCCGCAGCGGACGTTCCCTGCACGAGCGACGTGCACGCCACGCTCACGGCGACAATTGCCGCGAGCCTGCGCACGCCGGATTTCGATCGTTGCGTCATGCTGATCCTGCCCATCGCTTCGTCGCCTCCACGCTTCCGCCTGCCGACGGTGTCGGTGCGGCTATTCTAGTGCCCGGATTGCATGCCCGGACATGCGAACACATTTCCAACCATGCGCAGAATGATGAAGGTCGGCCGATACGGTCGGGCATGGTGCGCGGCCGCGGCGCTTGCGAGCGTCGCCGCGTGCGGGGCTGCGCATGCCGCCGACAATCCGGCCGAAGTCTTCGAGCTCCCGTCGGTGCAGGTGATCGGCATCACGCCACTGCCCGGGCTCGGGACGGCGCTCCGCGACGTTCCGGCGAACGTTCAGCGCTTCGGCGCGGACGACATTGGCCGGCAACGGCTGCCCACCCTGTCCCAGTATCTCGAGCAGAACGGCAGCAGTGTCGGCGCCGCATCGGGACAGGGCAACCCGTTCCAGCAGTCGCTCGACTTTCGCGGTCTTACCGCGTCGCCGATCCTCGGGACGCCGATGGGGCTGTCGGTCTTCCAGGATGGCGTGCGCATCAACGAGGCGTTCGGCGACGTCGTCAACTGGGACCTGCTGCCGCGCTCCGCGATCTCGAGCGTGCAGCTCCTGCCCGGATCGATGCCGGCGTTCGGACTCAACACGCTCGGCGGTGCGCTCGCGATCTATACGAAGAGCGGAGCGCAGTATCCGGGCGCGTCGGCGGAAATCTCCGGCGGTTCGTTCGGAACCAGGGCTGCCGAATTCGAATACGGCGGCGCATCGGACCCCGTCGACTGGTTCGCCACGGGCCATTTCAGCGACGACCACGGCTGGGCCGATCACAATCCGAGCCGCGTGAAGCAGCTCTTCGGCAAGGTCGGGTTCCAGGACGACAAGACCGATCTCGATTTGACGCTGACGCTCGCGGACAACAAGCTGCAGGGGACGCAAACGCTGCCCATCTCGTTCCTCGACAATCCCAGGCAGGCGTACACGTTCCCCGACGAGAACGACAACAAGCTCGCCTTCGTCGCCGCCAAGGGCAGCCGCTTCCTGTCCGAGAACGTGCTGCTCGGCGGGAACGCGTACTACCGGCACTACCAATCGACGAACTTCAGCAGCAACGTCAACGACGACTTCGAGCTCGCGGGTGACGACGAGCCATTCGCGAACGAGGCGTCCAACGACAAGTCGTCGATCGACCAGAAGTCCTGGGGTCTTGGCGTGCAGCTCACGCTTCGCGGCGAATGGGTCGGCGTTCGTCATCAGTTCCTCGTCGGCGCCAGCGGCGATTTCGGCGACACGCGGTTCGACCAGCACGAGCAGCCGGCGAACTTCAGTGCGGATCGCGGAACGGTCGCCAGCGGGCCCTTCACGCTGTTGACCGACGTTTCGCTGAAAAACGCCTACACCGGGATCTTCGCGAGCGACACGATGTCGTTGAGCGAGCGCTGGACGCTGTCGATCGCCGGACGCTGGAATCGCGCGCACGTGGAGACGGAGGACCGAAGCGGCGACGATCCGCGGCTCGACGGCTCGGCCACGTTCACGCGATTCAATCCTTCCATCGGGCTCGATTTCAATCCGACGCAGACGTTCACCGCGTACGCGTCGTACAACGAAGGCATGCGCGCGCCGACGCCGATCGAGCTCACCTGTGCCGACCCGACTGCGCCGTGCAAGCTGCCGAACGAGTTCCTGTCGGACCCGCCTCTCAACAAGGTCGTTTCGAAAACGGCGGAGCTCGGCGCACGCGGTCGCATCGGCGCGTCGACGACCTGGTCGGCGGCTGTCTACCGCACCGAACTCGACGACGACGTCCAGTTCATCTCGAGCGGCGGCGCCGTGAACGCCGGCTTTTTCCGGAACGTCGGCAAGACGCGCCGCCAGGGGATCGAGCTCGCGATGACCACGCACCTCGGGCCGGTGAAAGTCGACCTGCGATACAACCACATCGATG
>JAICLP010000302.1 GCA_025925475.1 Burkholderiales bacterium
ATGTTCAGGCTCACGAGCTTCTCGGCGTTCTCGATCGACAGCGAGGCGAGCTTGATCGCGTTGGACACGTGCGCCTGGTTGAGTTCAGCGAATTGTTCCGATGCGTTGTACATGGTTGCCCTTTCAATGGCGGGTCCCGGGACCCATTTGCCGTTGGCAGGACCGGTCACAGATGCCCTTCCCGCCTCGAATTCGGCGGCGCCAGCCATCGCGACTTCGGCCGTTTCCGGCGACCGCTTTGCTGCACCGCACAAAACCCATTGTAGGGACGGATCGACCCGAAGTCAAGCTTTTTTTGTGCATCGCACCATAGGTCTTGGCATGCGCGGCGGCACCGTTCCAAAGCGCCGGTAAATCAAACAGTTATAATCGCACTTCCGCGAGGGCAGCGCATCGATGGCGTCCGACATCCGCACGATCAAGAAGTACCCGAACCGCCGGTTGTACGACACGGCGAATAGCGGCTACATCACGCTCGCCGACGTGAAGCAGATGGTGCTGGACGGCATCGACTTCCGCGTCGTCGACGCGAAGAGCGGCGAGGACCTGACCCGGCAGATCCTGCTGCAGATCATCCTCGACGAGGAAGCGGGCGGGATGCCGATGTTCAGCTCCGAAATGCTCGCGCAGATGATCCGCTTCTACGGCACCGCGCAGCAGACGATCATCGGCCAGTACATCGAGCAGAACGTGCAGGCGTTCCTCGCCATCCAGAAGAAGCTTTCCGAGCAGGCGAAGCAGGTTTACGGCGACAAGACGATGCTGACGCCCGAACTGTGGAAGCAGTTCATGCAGATGCAGGCGCCGGCGATGCAGGGGATGCTCGGCAACTACCTCGAGCAGAGCGCGAAGCTTTTCATCGACATGCAACAGCGCATGCAGGACCAGACGCGCGGCATATTCTCGGCATTCCCGTTTCCGACGTTCGGCATGCCGCCGCAAACGCCGCCCGACGACGAGTCCAAGCGGTGAGCCTCGGGGCTCTGCCGCGGGACGCCACGCGGCCGCAGGAGTGCCGCGGCGTCACGACGGCTTGAGTTGGCCGCACCGCGCCGCAACATCGCGCGGAACGCGTTTCTTTGCTGCACCGCGACGCGCACGCCGCCACGATCCGTTGCACCGTTCGATGGCATCAGCCCGCCGATCCCCTATTGCTGACGCGCCCCGCGTCGGCTTCGTCTCGCTCGGCTGTCCCAAGGCGCTCGTCGATTCGGAGCAGGTGCTGACGCAGTTGCGCGCCGAAGGCTACGCCATCGCGCCCTCATACGATGGCGCCGACCTCGTCGTCGTCAATACGTGCGGCTTCATCGACGCAGCGGTCGCCGAATCGCTCGACGCGATCGGCGAAGCGCTCGCCGAGAACGGCAAGGTCATCGTCACCGGCTGTCTCGGCGCAAAGGATGGCGGCGACTTCGTCCGCGAAGCGCATCCGAAAGTGCTCGCCGTCACGGGACCGCATGCGACGCACGACGTGATGGCGGCGGTGCACGCGCATCTTCCGAAGCCGCACGATCCGTTCGTCGATCTGGTGCCTCCGCAGGGCATCAAGCTCACGCCGCGCCATTACGCGTACCTGAAGATCAGCGAGGGCTGCAATCACCGCTGCACGTTCTGCATCATCCCGTCGATGCGCGGCGATCTCGTGTCGCGGCCGATCGGCGACGTGCTCGCCGAAGCCGAGCGCCTGTTCCGGGCGGGCGTGCGCGAACTGCTCGTCGTGTCGCAGGATACGAGCGCCTACGGGGTCGACATTCGCTATCGCACGGGCTTCTGGCAGGGCCGGCCGATGAAGACGCGCATGCACGAGCTCGCCCGCGAGCTCGATGCGCTGGCGAAGGCGCACCGCGCGTGGGTACGGCTGCACTACGTCTATCCGTATCCGCACGTCGACGAGATCGTGCCGATGATGACGCCGAACGCGGCGGACGGCGGCCTGTTACCGTACCTCGACGTTCCGTTCCAGCACGCGAGCCCGCGCATCCTGCGCCTGATGAAGCGGCCGGCGGCGCCCGAGAAAGTGCTCGATCGCGTGCGCGCGTGGCGCGCGGTTCATCCCGACATCGCGCTTCGCAGCACGTTCATCGTCGGCTTTCCCGGCGAGACCGACGCCGAGTTCGACGAGCTGGTCGCGTTCCTGCGCGAAGCGCAGCTCGATCGCGTCGGCTGCTTCGCCTACTCGCCGGTCGCCGGCGCCGCTGCGAATGCACTGCCGAATCCGGTGCGAGAAGCGGTCAGGGAGGAACGGCGCGCACGATTCATGGCCGTCCAGGCGGAGATCAGCGCCGCGCGTCTTCAACGCAGGATCGGGCGCACGCTCGACGTGCTCGTCGATTCGGTCGAGGATGGCATTGCGCTCGCGCGCTCGAGCGCCGATGCGCCGGAAATCGACGGCGTCGTGCGCATCGCCGATGGCAACGGGCTCGCTCCCGGCACGTTCGCGCGGGTCCGCGTCACGGCGGCCGACGCGCACGACCTCTACGCGAGCTGCGAAGCCTGACGCTTTCGTTCCGCTCAGGACTTCGGCAGCGGCGCGGACGCGAGATCGCGCGATAGTGCAGCCAGGACTTCGCCGAACGCGCGGTTCAGCGCTTCCGCATAAGCGCCAGCGCTTGCGTCGCGCATCGGCACCCGCTCGTGGTACTCGTGCGTCCAGACCGGCGTCTGCTCCATTTGAAGGGCAGGCGTCAGGTAATAGGTAACGTCGATGACGGCCGCCGGCTTGCCTGCTTCACGCCGATCGGCGTAGAGCGACGACGCGAACCCCTCGAGCACCCACGATGCATCGGCCGACGTGCCGGGCCCGGCGATCCGCGCAAACGGCTTCGACTGCTCGAGCGCGCGCTCAGTCTGGTCGGCGAGCATCGTCGACGGGGACACGAAGAATTCGACGTAGTAATCGCTTTCGAAGCGCAGGTCGCTCACGCGATAGACGAACGTCTTGCCGCGAAACGGCGCGGCGACGTTGATGGCGCCGACGCGCAGCGTGCCGGGCTGCGATTGCGCAACCGGCTGCGGCTTCGGCGGATCGAGCAGGAACGTCTCGCGCACGGGCGCCTGGCGCGTCAGCGCCGAGCAGCCTGCGAGCAGCAACACACACACCCAAATTGGGGTCGAAATTGGGGTCAGGGACGATTTTCGGAGGCGCTGCACGAGATTCGGAATCGGCGAATGAAAATCGTCCCTGACCCCAATTTCGGGCGAATGAAAATCGTCTCTGACCCCAATTTCGGTGACGTCACGTTTCATTTCGCCGGCTCCAGCGGTCGCGGCGGCGCGCCGAACAGCAGGTTCGACGGATAGCGCTTCGCGTCCTCGGTCAGGTCGCGCAGATTGTCGGTGATCTGGCGAAGGTTCTGGAACGTCACGCCGAGATCGGCTTCTCCCGCCCCGAAGATGCGATCGAGCCGCGACAGCGTACGCTCGAGATGCGCGATCGATTGCGGCAGTGCCGGGTTGTTGACGAGCTGGCGCACGCCGGCGAGCGTCGCCGACGTATCGCCGGGGAGCTTCGCGAGCGCGGGATTGGCGAGGAACGTCTTCAGCTGATCGTTGGTCTGCCGCAGCTCCGCGAGCAGGCTCGATGCCTCGTTGCCGAGCTTTTTCGTCTGCAATCCGTCGAGCGTCGCATCGAGCTTCGAGAGCGTGCGGTCGGCGTGCTGGCTGATCGTCGCCGTGTCGAGACCCGCGACGCGCTCGTTCGTCGTCTGCAGCAGCTTGTTCATGTTCGCGATCGTCGTCTCGAGGTCCAGGTGGCGCAGACGATCGAGGATGTCCGATGCGGCGTTCACGAACGTCGTCACCGTCGACGGCGTGCTCGGAATGTAGATGTGGTCGGGCACCCAGTCGATCGGCAGCACCGGCGGCGCGGTCGGCGTGTCGACGTAATCGAGCTCGAGGTAGTTCGTGCCCGTGATCCCCTGAGGGGCGAGATGCACGCGCAGCCCGCGCTCGACCTCCAGCTTGCTCGATTCGGGATTCGTGATGTCGTTCGCTGCGCGGCCGCCGACCAGCCGTGGCTCGATCTGCGCCTCGACGAGCACATA
>JAICLP010000127.1 GCA_025925475.1 Burkholderiales bacterium
GGATTCGGCGTTCCGGTCGACGTCGTGTCGTGGGGATCGATGCTGAACGAGGCGCAGAACGAGCTGATCCTCGGCAAGTGGTGGCAACTCGTGGCCGCGGGCACCGCGATGGCGGTTCTGGTGACGGCGTTCTCGCTGTTCACCGACGCGCTGCGCGACGCGCTCGATCCGAAACTCAAGGGACGCGTGGGAGCGTGACGAACATGGCCACCAACATCGGCGCGGCGCCGCACGCGATGAGCTCTTCGGTGCGGAGCAGCGACGCGCTCGTCTCGGTGCGCAATCTCCGCGTGTCGTTCCGCCTCGACCGCAAGACGACGTTCGAGGCGGTGAAGGGCATCTCGTTCGACATCCCGCGCAACAGGACCGTCGCGCTGGTCGGCGAATCGGGTTCGGGCAAATCGGTCACGTCGCTCGCGATGCTGGGCCTGTTGCCGCCCGAGAACTCGGTGATCGATCCTGCATCGCAGATCGTCTATGGCGGCCGCAATCTCGTCGGCTTGCCGATCGGCGAGCTGCGCAAGCTTCGCGGCGCCGACATCTCAATGATCTTCCAGGAGCCGATGACGTCGCTGAATCCCGTGTTCACCGTCGGCTGGCAGCTCGAGGAAGTGTTGCGGCTGCACGTCGGGATGACCGGCCGCGCCGCGCGCAAGCGCTCGATCGAGGTGCTGCGCGAGGTCGGCATTCCCGAGCCCGAGCGGCGCATCGACGCATACCCGTCGCAGCTTTCGGGCGGACAACAGCAGCGCGTGATGATCGCGATGGCGATCGCCTGCGAGCCGAAGCTTTTGATCGCCGACGAGCCGACGACCGCGCTCGACGTGACGATCCAGAAACAGATCCTCGACCTGATCGCCGACCTGCAGAAGCGGCGTCACATGTCGGTGCTCTTCATCACGCACGACCTCGCGGTGGTCGGCGAGATTGCCGACCACGTCGTCGTGATGCGCAACGGCGAGATCAGGGAGCAGGGCCCGGCGAAGGTCGTGTTCGAGAATCCGCAGGACACGTACACGAAGGCGCTGCTGCGCTGCCGCCCCCAGCTCGATCGGCGTCCCGAGCGGCTGCCGGTCATCGACGACTACATGAGCGGCACAGGGCCCAAGCACACCGACGAACGCAGGCGCGGCGTGCGGCCGAGCGACCCGATCGTGCTCGACGTGAAGAACCTCGGCAAGAGCTTCTATTCGCGCGAGGGCCTCTTCGGCAAGCGCGAGTTCAAGGCGGTGAAGGACGTCTCGTTCCAGTTGCCGAAGGGCAAGACGCTGGGGCTCGTCGGCGAATCGGGATCGGGGAAGACGACGGTGGGCTTGACGCTGATGCGCCTGCACGAAGCGACGAGCGGCGAGGCGATCTTCGAGGGCCGCGACCTGCTGTCGATGTCGCCGAAGGAGTTCATGGCGTACAAGCGGCGCATCCAGATCATCTTCCAGAACCCGTACGCGTCGCTCAATCCGCGCTTCACCGTGGGCCAGATCCTCGTCGAGCCCATGCAGATTCACGGCATCGGCGACTCGTCGCAGGCGCGCACCGACATGGCGTTCGAGCTCCTCGACAAGGTGGGGCTGCCGGAGGTGTCGTTCTACAAGTATCCGCACGAATTCTCGGGCGGCCAGCGGCAGCGCATCGCGATTGCGCGCTGCCTCACGATGAAGCCCGACATCCTGATCTGCGACGAATCGGTGTCCGCGCTCGACGTGTCGGTGCAGGCGCAGGTGCTGAACCTGCTGCAGGACCTGCAGGACGAGTTCCGCCTTTCGTACATCTTCATCTCGCACGACCTCGCGGTCGTCAAGTACATTTCGGACGAGGTGATGGTGATGAACGAGGGCTCGATCGTCGAGATCGCGAACTCCGACGAGATCTACCGCCATCCGAAGATGCCGTACACGCGGAAGCTTCTGGCATCGATTCCCAGGGGTTGGCAGGGCGCACAAGCGCGCGCGAAAGATTAAGAGCGAACGCCGACCGGCGGAGAACGCTTGCGCCGGGCCGGTCGCCGTGGCGCGCCGCGGTCTACCATGGTAGAATTGTTTCCACCAAGGAAGACGACATGGCGCTGAACATCAAGGACCGCGAAGCCCACGACCTCGCGCAGGCGCTTGCAAGGGAGACGGGCGAGACGATGACGCGTGCAGTCACCGAGGCTTTGCGCGAGCGACTGGAGCGGGTGAGGCGTCGAGAACGACCGGAGGCGCGCGCACAGGAGCTCGTCGCCATTGGACGCCGCTGCGCGAAGGCGCTCAAAGGCAAGGCGATCGATCACGGGAAACTCCTCTACGATGCCCGAGGCATCCCGAAATGATCGTCGATACTTCGGCTCTGATCCCGATCCTGTTTGCCGAGTCGGACGCAGAACTTTTTGCCCATACGCTGGCGTCCGCTGACAGATGCCGCATCTCGGCCGCCAACTATGTCGAAGTTGCAATCGTCGTGGAGGCGCAGACGCGGGACAGTGGCAGTCGCGAGTTCGACCGGTTCTTTCAACGGTCCGGCATAGTGATCGAGCCGTTCACCGAGGAGCACGCGCATCTCGCGCGTCAGGCTTATACGCAATTCGGCAAGGGACGGCACCGGGCCGGGCTGAACTTCGGGGACTGTTTCGCCTATGCACTCGCGAAAGCGACAGGAGAACCGCTCCTGTACAAGGGCGAAGACTTTCGGAAGACCGACATTCGCTCGGCGATCTGACTGTGTCTCGAGACGCCTGGCCGGGGCCTCATGCGCTCGCCCGCGGGACGATCTCGAAGCCCGCATCGACGATGCGCCTGCGCACGCTGCGTCCCGCGAGCCGGTCGCACAGCATCTTGCCCGCCTTCTGGCCGATCTCGTAGCGCGGCACGCGGATCGTCGTGAGCGCCGGTACCACCTGCCCGGCGATCGGAATGTCGTCGAAACCCGCGATCGCGATGTCGCCGGGAATGGCGAGACCGCGGCGCTGGCATTCGTAGAGCGCGCCGACCGCGAGCGCATCGGCCGAGCAGAACACCGCGCGCACGTCGGGACGCCGCCCGAGCAGCGTCGCCATCGCGCGTGCGCCCGAATCGATGTCGAGCGTCGTCTCGACGCAAAGGTCGGCCTCGACGCGCCGTCGCGCCGCGCGAATCGCCCGCTCGTAGCCGTCGCGCCGGTCGCGGGCGCGATCGTTGTCCTTCGGGAAGGCGCCGATGTAGGCGATCGGCGTGTATGCCTTCACGACGAGGTGACGGGTTATCGCGCGTGCCGCCTCGACGTTCGAGAAGCCGACGACCATGTCGATCGGCGACGCCGTGATGTTGCCGCCCTCGACGACCGGGATGCCGGCGCGGCGCAGCATCTGCACGGTGCCGCCGCTGTGCTCGACGCCCGAAAGATAGATGCCGTCAATGCGGCGCGACAGGAACGCGCGCACCAGCACTTCCTCTTCAGCGACCGAAAAGCCGCTCGCGCCGAGCAGCAGATGAAAGCCCTGCGGCACGAGCGCGTCGGTGAGCCCCTGCATGATCTCGGCGATCAGCGAGTTGGTGAGGACCGGGATCACGGCGGCGATCAAGCCGGAGCGGTTCGATGCGAGCCCGCGCGCGGTGAGGTCGGGCGTATAGCCCGTCTCCCGGATCACCTGCTCGACGCGCGCCCGTGTCGATGCGGCGACCTTCGCCGGGTCGCGCAGCACGCGGGCGACCGTCATCGTCGACACGCCTGCGGCGCTCGCGACGTCGGCGAGGCGCGCGCGTCGCGGCAACGCGAGCGGCTTCGCGCCGATCGGACCCAGCAGCCTCAGGCCGTGGCGAACGGGGCGCGCGCGACGCGCATGCTCGTTTGACACGCCGAAAATGGTAGCGCTAACATGTAAGCGTTAACATAGCACGGCGCAAGCGCCGCTTGGAGGAGACGACGTGGCGACCGGCGCGCCTGCCGCCCGCGCGAACGATCGCATCGCAATTGGCGTGCTGCGGCATCTTCGCGGCGCGGCGGCGTTCTTCGTCTACCTGCGCACGATGCTCGCGTTCTTCGTCGTCTGGGCGATCATCGCCTGGTGGACGTCGAACAGCGTGCTGCTGCCGTCACCGCTGGCGGTGTTCGCCGCGATCGGGCAGCTCGCAGCCGACCTCGAGCTCTTCTTTCACGCCGGCATCAGCTTCGCGAGAATGGTGGGAAGCCTCATGATCGGCGCGCTCCTCGCGATTCCGCTCGGGCTCGCGATGGGACTTTCGCGAACGGTCGGCGAGGTCGTCGATCCGACGATCGAGGTGCTGCGACCCATCTCGGGCATCGCATGGATCCCGCTCGCGCTTTTCATCTTCGGCATCGGCAACGCGCTGCCGCTTTTCATCATGACGTACGCCGGATTCTTCCCGATCCTGCTCGGCACGATCGCCGGCGTGCGCGGCGTCGACCGGCGCCTGATCGATGCGGCGCGGACCATGGGAATACCGCAGCGCACGATCGTGACGCGAGTCGTGATTCCGGCAGCGCTGCCGTCGCTGATGGTGGCGCTGCGCCTCGGCGTCGCCGCGTCGTGGACCGCCGTCGTCGCCGCCGAACTGATCGGCGCGCCGAGCGGACTCGGCTACGCCGTCGAGTGGTACCGCGAGCTGCTGGCAACGCCGCAGGTGATGGCGTTCATCGCGATGATCGGCGTGCTCGGTTATCTCTGCGATCTCGGCGTGCGCGCGCTCGCGCGGCTCTTCACGCCGTGGGCGAGCGACGCGAGGAGCGCGCCATGAGCGCGATGGGCCGTCCCGAGCGCGAATTGCGCCCCTTCAGGGGGCAGCGCAGCGACGAAGTCGCGAGCGTGGGGGTGTCATGAGCGATGCGGCGCTTCGCGTCATGCGCGGACTGTCGCTGCCGATCGCGCTGCTGATTGCATGGCAGGCGGCGGGCCTCGCGGCGCACAGCGTGCGGATGCCGTTGCCGACGCACGTCGTTGCGGCGGCGGCGGATCTGGTGCGCTCCGGCGAGTTGCCGCTCGCGATATTGCAGAGCCTGTCGCGCGTGTTCGCCGGCTTTGCCGTCGCATCCGTCATCGCGATACCCCTCGGCCTGCTGATGGGGTCGTCTCGCGGCGTCGAGCGCAACGTCGATCCGCTCGTCGAGAGCTTCCGGCCGATCGCGGCGATCGCGATCCTGCCGCTTGCAATCCTCTGGCTCGGTACCGGCACGGCGGCTGCCGTGATGATCGTCGCCTATGCGGCGTTCTTCCCGATCGTCATCAATACCGTCTCGGGCGCGAAGGGCGTCAACAGCACGTTGCTGCGCGCCGCGTCGACGATGGGCCTGCCGCGGCTTCGCATCATTCGCACCGTCGTCGTTCCCGCGGCATTGCCCGCGATCGGCGTGGGCTTGCGCATCGGCATGGGCGTCGCGTGGACCGCAATCGTCGCGGCCGAGCTTGCCGTTGGCGCCAAGGCTGGCGGCGGCGGCTCCGGCGGCATCGGGCAGATGATGTTCGTGTTCTATGCATACAGCATCGAGCTGAACCGGATCATCGTCTGCATGGTCGCGGTGGGCCTCGTCGCGCTGGCGCTCGATGCGTTGCTGCGGCTCGCGCTGCGGCTGCTGATGCCATGGGCACGATAAACGGTTCGATCAAGTTGCGCCTCGCGCACGTCGGCAAGCGCTTCGACGCAGCGGGACGCGCCGCGACCGTTGCCGTCGACGATTTCACGCTCGACGTCGCGCAGGGTGAGTTCCTCGTGATCGTCGGACCTTCCGGGTGCGGCAAGACGACGGTGCTCAACATGCTTGCCGGTCTCGACCGGCCGAGCGCGGGCAGCGTCACGCTCGACGGACGCGAGATCACCAGGCCCGGTCCCGCGCGCGGCGTGATGTTTCAGGATTACGCGCTGTTCCCATGGCAGAACGTACGCGGCAACGTCGGATTCGGCTTGAAGCACGGGCCAGCGGGCGCGGGCCTCGCGAGCGATGCGCGCGCGCGCCGCGTCCAGGACTGCATCGATCTCGTCGGCTTGAACGGCGCCGAGGACAAGTATCCGCATCAGCTGTCGGGCGGCATGCGCCAGCGCGTTGCGCTCGCGCGCCTGATGGCGAACGAGCCCGAAGTGCTGTTGATGGACGAGCCGCTCGCGGCGCTCGACGCGCAGACGCGGCTTATCCTGCAGGACGAGCTCCTGCGCATCTGGGGACAGGACCGCGCGCAATCGTCGCGACGCACCGTCGTATTCATCACGCATGCGATCGACGAGGCCGTGTTTCTCGCCGATCGCGTCGCCGTGATGACGACGCGCCCCGGCCGGCTCAAGGCGCTGATCGACGTACCGCTCGCGCGTCCGCGCAACGATGCGACGCGCGCATCGGCCGAGTTCCAGGCTCTGAGCCAGCACATCTGGAGCCTCATCCGTGACGAAGCGTATCGCGCGACCGTCACATGATCGTCAAACCCCGAGGAGGAAGACGAAAGATGACCACCGAGAATCGCAACAGCGTGTCGCGGCGCCGCTTCATCGCGACTGCAGGCGCCGCATCGCTCGCGCTCGCATCGTCCGGGTTCGTGCGCGCCCAGGGCAGGAAGACGCTCAAGGTTTCGGTCGGGCGGCAGCCGTGGGCGGCCGGCAACTCGCCGGTGACGAAGTACATGATGGACAACAAGACGTTCGAGCGCTTCGCCGGCGATGCGGGCTACGACCTGAGCGTCGATTGGCGCGACTATCCATCGGCGGCGCCGCAGGTCGAGGCTTTCGTCTCGGGCAATCTCGATTTCGGCATGTGGGGCAATACGCCGATCGTGCGTCTCGTCGCGCAGAACCAGCCGATCCAGATCATCAGCGTCGGCGAGGGGCACTTCCGCTTCGTGCTCGCGACGCGCAAGGATTCGCCGATCCGCAACGTCGCCGACCTCAAGGGCAAGACCGTCGGCGCGCTGCTCGGCGGCGATCCGTACAACGTGCTGTCGCAGATGTTGCGCTACGAGCTCGGCAATCCCGATCCGAAGGCGTTCGGCATCACCGTCGTCAACACGCCGACGCAGGCGCAGGCCGCGACGATTCCGAGCGGCATGGATGCGGCGGTTCTCATCTATCCGGCGTTTCTCAAGGCGGAGAAGGAGCTCGGAACTGTCGGCATCATCAATTCGTTCGGGTACACCGAGGCGCACTACAAGGGCCCGGCCGGCGAAGGCGCAGGCATCCTGTTGCCGTCGGTCAGGAAGTCCGCGTTTTATCCCGACGGCTTCTACCTGCATCGATCGTTCTGGATCGGCAGCAGG
Organism: Burkholderiales bacterium; assembly: GCA_025925475.1. GTDB lineage: Bacteria > Pseudomonadota > Gammaproteobacteria > Burkholderiales > Casimicrobiaceae > VBCG01. Next base: position 7,208 of record JAICLP010000127.1, read on the forward strand.
AAGATCATCGAAAGCGATCCGAAGATCGTCACCGCATTCGTGATGGCGCAACAGGATGCGGTCGCGAAGCTGTCGAAGGAGGATCCCGGCAAGGTGTCCGAGCTTGCGCGCAAGTACTGGGAGCTCCCGCCCGAACTCGGCGCGAAGGTCGTCGAGGACGACGTGCTGTTCAAGCGCGGCTGGTGCTGGCCCACCGAAGGCGACGCGGCGGCGCTGCTCGAAACGTCGAAGAGCATGGTCGACGGCAAGCTGATCACCAAGCCGCTGACGTGGGATCAGGTGAAGGGCGCGTTCGCGATGGCCGCGCCGCTCGACAAGGCCGCGTACGAGAAGACCGGACGCGTGCCCGATGCCGCGGGCTTCCACGACAAGAACGCGAAGGATCTGCGCGGAGCGCCGGTGTGGGACATGCAAAGCTGGGGTGCGCGGACATGAACGAGCGGCGAAGGGCCGTCCCGAGCCGGGAGTTCCGCCCCCTTGGGGGGCAGCGAAGCGGCGAAGCCGCGAGCGTGGGGGGATCATGATCGTCGGATTCATCGGCCTCGGTACGATGGGCGCACCGATGGCGCGCAACATTCTCAAGAAAGGTCATCGGCTGATCGTGACCGATGTCGTGCCGGCGGCCGTGGAATCGCTCGTCGCCGCTGGCGCCACTGCCGCGGCAACGCCGCGGGAAGTGGCGGCGGCAAGCGAGATCATCATCACGATGCTGCCCGACGCGCCCGATGTCGAGCGCGTCGCCTTCGGACCGGATGGTGTCGTCGCCGGCATCCAACCGGGCGCGATCTACATCGACATGAGCACGATCGACCCCGATACGACGCGGAAGGTCGGCGAAGCGATCGTCGGGAAGGGCGCGTCGATGATCGACAGCCCGGTCGGCAAGACCGCCGATCATGCCGTCGCGGGAACGCTCACGCTGATGGTCGGCGGTGCCGACGACGTCATTGCGCGCTGCCGGCCGATCCTCGACTGCGTGGGCAGCGACTTCTTCCATTGCGGCGGCCTCGGCGCGGGACAGACGATGAAGCTCATCAACAACCTGCTCGCGACCGCGGTGTCCGAAGCGTCGATCGAGGCGCTCGTCACCGGAACGAAGTCGGGTCTCACGCTCGACACGATGATGAGCGTGCTGCGCACGACGATGGCGTGGAACAAC
>JAICLP010000453.1 GCA_025925475.1 Burkholderiales bacterium
ATGTCATGGAGAACGTGCTCTTCAAGATCAGCTTCCCGGCCGAATTCCACGCGCAGACCGCGGTCGAATGTGCAATGCAGCTGCATCCGCTCGTCCGCGACCGGCTGGACGAAATCCGGCGCATCACGATCCGCACGCACGAATCGGCGATTCGCATCATCGACAAGCAGGGACCGCTCGCGAATCCCGCCGATCGCGACCACTGCATCCAGTACATGGTTGCGGTGCCGCTGATCTTCGGTCACCTCGTCGCGGCCGACTACGAGGACGATGTCGCCGCCGATCCGCGGATCGACGCGCTGCGCGAGAAGATGACGTGCGTCGAGGACCCGCGATTCACGAAGGACTATCTCGATCCGCAGAAACGCTCGATCGCCAACGCGATCACGGTCGAGTTCGACGACGGCAGCCGCACGCCCGAAGTCGTCGTCGAGTATCCGATCGGGCATCGGCGCCGGCGTGCCGAAGGCATCCCGCTGCTGCTCGACAAGTTCCGCGTCAATCTCGCGCGGCGCTTTGCGGTGAAGCAGCAGCAACGAATCCTGGATGCCGCGCTCGATACGAAGCGGCTGCCGGACATGGCCGTGAACGATTTCGTGGATTTGATGGTTTGAGCGACGTGACATTCCCTGGTCCCCGGTCCCTGAATCCTGGCCTCTGCGCGGCGGCACTGCTGCTCGCCGCAGTCGCCCTCCCCGCCTTCGCGCAGGACTTCCCGAAACTGAAACCGGGGCTGTGGGAAATGGAGCGCGTCGCCGATCCGGCGACGGCCAGGAACGGCCGGCCGATGCCATCGAGCCGCACGACCATGTGCCTCGACGAATCGGTGCAGCGCCAGATGTTCGAGATGGCGAGCGGCGCGATGAAAGGCGCCTGCAGCCGCCACGAGTTCAAGCTGACCGGCAACCGGATGACGGGGGACGTCGTCTGCAACATCGGCGGCAGCCGGATGCACTCGAAGTCGGTGATGGTCCTCGAAGGCAACCACGCGTATCGGACCGAGATCGACACGACGTACGACCCGCCGCTGATGGGCCAGTCCCACACGACGACGGTGATGGCAGCGCGCAACGTCGGACCGTGCAAGCCGGGCCAGCGCGCAGGCGACCTCGTGCTGCCGAACGGCCAGACGATGAACATGCGCGACGTGATGAACGGTGCACAGAGCGCCCACGGCACGATCGCGCCGCGCGCATCACCGAAGAACTAGGACGGAAAACACGATGCCACACGATCTTTACGGAACGCTCAAACAACTCGACCTGGCGTCCGGCGAGCGGGGCCGCTACTACTCGCTGCCGGCGCTCGAAGCCGCAGGCGTCGGCAAGGTGTCGCGGTTGCCGGTCTCGATCCGCATCGTGCTCGAGAGCGTGCTCCGCAATTGCGACGGGAAGAAGGTCACCGAGCAGCATGTGCACCAGGTCGCGAACTGGGCGCCGAACGCCCCGCGCACCGACGAGATTCCGTTCGTCGTCGCGCGCGTCGTGCTGCAGGATTTCACCGGCGTTCCCCTCTTGTGCGATCTCGCGGCG
>JAICLP010000217.1 GCA_025925475.1 Burkholderiales bacterium
CGTTGTTGAGCGCATTCATCCGTTGCGGACGATTGATGCGGATGAGACCGACGCGCTCGCGGGTCTCGAGCAGCAGATGTTCGGGCATGGCTCTGATCTCGCGTCTTGCGAAGGTGCGTTTCGCGAAGCGTGCCGCAGCGCCGGAAATGCACCTTCGGCACCGGCGCTGTCTGAAGCATAATAACGAATCGGAAATGGCTGGCAACGCGACGAGGACGACACGATGAACAAGGTTTACGCGAATGCGAAGGACGCGCTTTCGGGACTGCTCCACGATGACATGACGATCGCCGCCGGCGGCTTCGGCCTGTGCGGCATTCCGGAAAAGCTGATCCAGGCGGTCGTCGACAGCGATGTGAAGGGATTGACGATCGTCGGCAACAACGCCGGCGTCGACGACTTCGGCATGGGCCTGCTGCTGAAAGGCCGCCAGGTCAAGAAGGTGATCGCGTCGTACGTCGGCGAGAACAAGGAGTTCGAGCGGCAGGTGCTGGCGGGCGAGCTCGACCTGCAACTGACGCCGCAGGGGACGCTGGCCGAGAAGATTCGCGCCGGTGGCGCCGGCATTCCCGGCTTCTATACGCCGACCGCCGCCGGAACGCTGCTCGGCGAAGGAAAGGAAACGAAGACGTTCGACGGGCGGGAATACGTGCTCGAGCCGTGCATCCGGTCCGACGTGTCGATCGTCAAGGCATGGAAGGGCGACAAGGCCGGCAACCTCGTCTACCGCGAGACGGCGCGCAACTTCAACCCGATGATCGCGACCTGTGGCAAGGTCACCGTCGCCGAGGTCGAGGAATTGGTCGAGGTCGGCGAGCTCGATCCGAACACGATTCACACGCCGGGCATTTACGTCGACAGGATCGTCCAGGGAACGAAATACGAGAAGCGCGTCGAATTCCGGACCGTCGCCGGCAGCGCCGGGAAGAAGGATTCGCCGATCCGCGAGAGGATGGCGCAGCGGGCCGCGCGCGAGCTGCGCGATGGCTACTACGTCAATCTCGGCATCGGCATCCCGACGCTGGTCGGCAATTTCATTCCCAAGGGCATCAACGTTACGCTGCAGTCGGAGAACGGATTGCTCGGCATCGGCCCGTTCCCTGCTCCCGACGATGTCGATCCCGACCTGATCAACGCCGGCAAGCAGACGATCACCACGATCCCCGGCAGCAGCTTCTTCTCGTCCGCCGATTCGTTCGCGATGATTCGCGGCGGCCACATCGACCTGTCGATCCTCGGCGCACTCGAAGTCGCTCGCAACGGCGACCTCGCGAACTGGATGGTGCCGGGCAAGATGGTCAAGGGACCTGGCGGTGCCATGGATCTCGTCTCCGGCGTCAAGCGCGTGATCGTGCTGATGGAGCACACGGCACGCGACGGCAGCCCGAAGATCCTCGAGCGCTGCACGCTGCCCATCACCGGCAGGGGTGTCGTCGACATGATCATCACCGACCTTTGCGTATTCGACGTGAAGCCGGACGGCCAAGGCCTCGTGCTGCGCGAGCTGCATGAAGGCGTCACGCTCGACGACGTCAAGACGAAGACCGGCTGTCCGTTCGACGTCGCGCTGCAGCGCTGAGGTTGGCGAGGATCCCGCATGCGCGTTGCCATCCTCGACGACTACCACGACACGCTGCGCACGCTCGACGCGTTTCGCAAGCTCGCGGGCCACGACGTCACGATCTTCAACGATCACGTGCAGGACGTCGAGCGACTCGCCGCGCGCCTGGCCGACGTCGAGGCTCTGGTGCTGATCCGCGAGCGTACGCAAATCCGTGCGCCGCTGCTCGATCGTCTGCCCAAATTGCGGCTGATCAGCCAGCGCAGCGTCTACCCGCATATCGACATCGACGCGTGCACGCGGCTCGGCATCGTGGTGTCGTCGAACCTGCATTCCGACACGCCATCGTATGCGGCAGCCGAGCTCACGTGGGGCCTCGTGCTCGCCGCGATGCGCGCGATCCCGCAGCAGATGAACGCGCTCGCGGCGGGCAAGTGGCAGATCGGCGTCGGCCATACCGTGCGCGGCAAGACGCTCGGCATCCACGGCTACGGCCGCATCGGTGCGGTCGTCGCCGGCTACGGCAAGGCGTTCGGATGCAACGTGCTCGTCTGGGCGCGCGAAGCGTCACGCGAACGCGCGCGGGCCGACGGCTACGCGGTCGCCGAAAGCAAGGAGGCGTTCTTCGCCGAAGCGGACATCGTCACGCTGCACATGCGGCTCGTCGCTGCGACGCGCGGCATCGTCACGCGCGACGATCTCGCCCGGATGAAGGCGACGGCGCTTCTCGTCAACACGAGCCGCGCAGGCCTGATCGCGCCGGGAGCGCTCGTCGATGCGCTGCAAAGCGGCCGTCCGGGCATGGCGGCCGTCGACGTGTTCGAAACCGAGCCGCTCACCGACGTGCACGACCCGCTGCTCGCGTTGCCGAACGTCGTCGCCACGCCGCACATCGGCTACGTGACGCGCGACGAGTACGAAATGCAGTTCGGCGACATCTTCGACCAGATCGTCGCTTACGCGGCGGGCACGCCGATCAACGTCGTCAATCCTGCCGTACTCGACCGCGCGCGCGACGCCAACTGATCGCGCGTCGATCGAGGTAACGAGAACGCTAAACCACGACCGCTCGTTTCGCCAGGTCGCCTGCGTTCGGCGATGCGTCGAGGTTCCAGCAGGCTGCAATGAGCTCGTCGGAGCGCCGGGATCCGAGGACTTCATCGCAGAGTCCGTGCAGCTTGTGCTCGAGATCGCGATCGGTCATCGGATGGTCCAGGCTGCCGATCGCATGCTCGACGCGCTTCGTCAGTCTGCGCCCGTCGCGCAGCATGATCGTAACCACCGCCTGATCCTCCGCGAGCGACGGGTCCACTGCGGCACTCACGACATTTCGCAGTGCAACGACCTTCGGATCCAGAACCCGCGCATCCGAGAACTGCGCGACCCCGCCGGCGCCGTCGATGATCGCGACCGCTGCGCAATGGAACACGCTGAACTTGCCCTCGAGGCCCACCTTCGGCTCCCGCTTCCCGGTGAGCTCGAGCACGAGCGGATGCACCAGCAGCTCGATCCCCGCGATGTCGTCGCCGAGCAACCGATGCTCGCGTCGCAACACGATGCAGCCATCGATCGTCGGATGGACGACGATGCCGCAGGCAAACGGCTTGTAGGTGTTGCGCGCGAGCTCCCATCGCTTGCCGAGCTCGTCGGTGATCTGCGCGTAATCGCGCTCGGTGGCGAGAACATTGGCGAACGCGCGCCTGCCTTCGATGCCATGCTCGGAGCTCGTGAAATCGCGCTGCGCAAGCAGCGCCGCGGTGAGCCCGCTCCTGGCCGCCCAGCCGACGTGCAGCGGCTTGCACATCGAGCCGAACATCTCGCGCAGGCCGCAAGCGGTCGTCGCGGCGATGCCAAGCGCCCAAACCATTTGCTCTTCCGTCAGCTCCAGCAGCCGGCCGCACGCGGCCGCCGCGCCGAACACGCCGGTCGTGCCGGTGATGTGCCAGCCAACGTCGTAGTGCGACGGATAGACCGCGTTGCCGATGCGGCACTCGACATCGATGCCGATCGCGAGCGCATGCAGGAAATCGTGGCCGGAACACGGCTTGAATTCGGCAAGCGCAAGCAGCGCGGAGGCCACGGGACCGGCCGGGTGGATGACCGTGCGCAAATGCGTGTCGTCGAAGTCGAACGTGTGCGACGATGTGCCGTTGACCAGCGCCGCGTTCAGGATATCGATGCGCTCGTTGCGGCCGAGAATCGAGGCTTGCGCAGGACCGACGAAAGGCAGCAACGCGGCGACCTCGCGCTCGACGGTGGCGTGCCTCGACGCACCGACCGCGCAGCCGATCCAATTCATCACGGCGCGCTTGGCCTCATGGCGAACGGGTCCCGGCAAGTCGCGTGCGCGGCTTTCGCGCGCAAAGCGGGCGAGCGCGCGCGTGGGAGCAATGTCGTCCGATGGTTCCATTCGATCTCGCAGACTGTGTGAGCGGGTGATCGTAGGGTTGCGTGAAAGCTTCGTCAACGGTGGCCGCCCTTACAGCGCTTGTCACGAAGGACGGGCTCGCGATTCGGCGGCCGATCGTGGTGCGGCGGGCGACTCGAAGCGCAGTGGTTGAAGCGCGCGCCGCTCCGTGCAACCATGCGCCACCGCTATCGTGCGATAACCATGGCCACGCTGGAACTCCTCAAGCTGTCCAAGCGCTATCAGGACGTCGCTTCCGTGGACGCGATCGACCTGTCCGTCAAGGCCGGCGAATTCCTGTGTCTGCTCGGACCCTCGGGATGCGGCAAGACGACGACATTGCGCATGATCGCGGGCCTCGTGACGCCCGACGATGGCGAGATCAGGGTCGACGGCAAGGTGATCTCGTCGCCGCGCGCAGTGGTGCCGCCCGAGAGGCGCGGCATGAGCATGATCTTCCAGAGCTATGCGGTCTGGCCGCACATGACCGTTCGGGAAAACGTGGCGTACGGCCTCAAGGCTAAACCGCTGCCGGGCGACGAGAAGCGCAAGCGTACCGATGCCTTGCTGGCGGCGACGAAGCTCGACGGACTGGCCGATCGGTATCCGGCCGAGATATCCGGCGGCCAGCAGCAGCGCGTTGCGCTGGCGCGCGCGCTGGCGCCCAAGCCCGACATCCTGCTTCTCGACGAGCCGCTCTCCAATCTCGACGCCAATCTGCGCGGCGAGATGCGTTTCGAGATTCGTCGCCTGCATCAGGAGTTCAGGTACACGTCGGTGTACGTCACGCACGACCAGGTCGAGGCGATGACGATGGCCGACCGCATCGTCGTGATGGACGCGGGCCGCATCGAACAGATCGGAACGCCCAAGGAGGTCTACGACGCGCCGAACAGCGCCTTCGTCGCCCGTTTCATCGGCGCGAGCAACGTGTTGAAGGCGCGGCATCTCGGCGCCCGGTCCGTCGAGCTATCCGGACATGCGCTGGAGATCGGCAGCGGCGATTTCACCGGCACGGGCACCGACATGGCGATCTGCGTGAAGACGCACGACCTCGAGTTGCTGCCGACGTTGCCCACGAGCGATTCGAGCAACAACGTGCTGCCCGGCGTGGTGCGCAGCCAGGCGTATCTCGGCAGCCATCGCGACTACATCGTCGACGTCGGCCAGGAAGTGCAGATCGGCGCGCCGGCCGACATGGATCTGGCCCCCGGGTCGCGCGTGGGCGTCCGGTTCCTGCCCGCCCGCTGTCGCGGCCTTGCGCGCTGACTCGAAAGTGAACGAGGTATTGCGAATGCAGGTCGCGCATTCGCCCGTTTCGCAGGAAAAATCAACCCAGGAGGAAGCGATGCTGCTCTGGATCCGTTGCGCCGCGCTGGCGCTGGTGCTTGGTCTCGCAGGTGGGGCCTTCGCACAGGAATCGACGCAGGCCATGGTCGATGCTGCGAAGAAGGAAGGCAAGGTCGTGTGGTACACGTCGGTCGACGTCAAGGTCGCGGAAGCGGTGGCGCAGGCGTTCCGCGGCGCCTATCCGGGCATCGACGTCGAGGTCGAGCGCACGGGCTCCGAGCGCGTGCTGCAGCGGATCAACCAGGAATACCAGTCCAGCATCCACAACGTCGACGTCGCCAACAGTTCCGACGCGTCGCACTTCCTGTTCTGGAAGCAGCAGAAGTGGCTCGCCCAATACACGCCGCCGGACGTGAAGAAGTTCCCGGCGCAATACC
>JAICLP010000452.1 GCA_025925475.1 Burkholderiales bacterium
CGAGCATCATGCCGCGCACGCCGTGCGCATTGCGTCCCATCGGCCGCACGTCGTTCTCGTCGAAGCGCACGGCCTTGCCGCCGGAGCTGAACAGCATCACATCGTGCTTGCCGTCGGTCAACGCGACGCCGATCAACCGATCGCCATCGGTGAGATCGACGGCGATGATGCCCGACGGCCGCGGTCGCGAAAAATCGGCGAGCGACGTCTTCTTGACGGTGCCCATCGCCGTCGCCATGAACACGTAGCGGCCTTCCGAGAATTCCTTCACCGGAAGGATTGCCGTGACCTTCTCGTTGTCGACGAGCGGCACGAGATTGACGATCGGCTTGCCGCGCGCATTGCGCTGCCCCTGCGGCACGTTGTAGACCTTGAGCCAGTACACGCGGCCGCGATTGGAAAAGCACAGGATGTAGTCGTGCGTGTTCGCAATGAACATGCGGTCGACGAAATCGTCTTCCTTCGTCGTCGTCGCCTGCTTGCCGCGGCCGCCGCGACGCTGCGCGCGATATTCGGCAACCGGCTGCGCCTTCATGTAGCCGCCGTGCGACAGCGTGACGACCATGTCTTCGGGCGCGATCAAATCCTCGATCGCGAGGTCGACGCCCTGCGCGACGATTTCGCTTTTCCGCGCATCGCCGAACTGATCGCGAATCGCCGCCAGCTCGTCGTGGATGATCTGCGTGACGCGCGCGGGCTTGGCGAGGATGTCGAGCAGATCGGTGATCAGGTCCATGACTTCGCGATAGTCGCCGGTGATCTTGTCCTGCTCGAGGCCGGTCAATCGCTGCAGGCGCAGATCGAGGATCGCCTGCGCCTGCACGTCCGACAGCTTGTAGCCCGCCTTCGGTCCGTGCCATCCGTACTCGGGTGCAAGGCCTTCGGGCCGCGCGACGTCGGCCGCAGCCCGCCGCAGCATGTCCTCGACGAGCGACGAGCGCCACGAGCGTTCCATCAGCGCCGCCTTCGCTTCGGCCGGCGACGCCGACGCCTTGATCAGCGCGATGATCTCGTCGACGTTCGACAACGCGACGGCGAGGCCCTCGAGCACGTGACCGCGCTCGCGCGCCTTGCGCAGGTCGTAGCGCGTGCGCCGCACGACGACTTCGCGCCGGTGCGTGATGAAATGCTCGAGGAACTGCTTGAGATTGAGCAGCCGCGGCTGGCCGTCGACGAGCGCAACCATGTTCATGCCGAAGCTGTCCTGCAACTGCGTCAGCTTGAACAGGTTGTTCTGGACGATCTCCGGCACTTCGCCGCGCTTCAGTTCGATGACGACGCGCATGCCCGATTTGTCGGATTCGTCGCGCAGATCCGAGATGCCGTCGATCTTCTTGTCGCGCACCAGCTCGCCGATCCGCACGAGCAGGTTCGCCTTGTTCACCTGGTACGGGATCTCGTCGACGATGATCGCCTGGCGATTGCCCTTGTCGAGGTCCTCGAAATGCGTGCGCGCGCGGATGACGACGCGGCCGCGCCCCGTGCGGTAGCCCTCGCGCACCCCTTCGAGGCCGTAGATGATTCCGGCGGTCGGGAA
>JAICLP010000060.1 GCA_025925475.1 Burkholderiales bacterium
GACACCGCGCTGCATTTGTTCTCGGGGATGATTCCGAAGAGCGTCGTGCAGCTGGCCGACGCGCTCGCGAAGATTGTCCCGGCGCCGCTTCGCAAGTCGCTGTTCGTCAACACCGGCAGCGAGAGCAACGAGGCGGCGATCAAGATGGCGAAGCTCGCGACGGGCGGCTTCGAGGTGGTCGCGCTCGGCGGTTCATGGCACGGCGTCACCGGCAACGCCGGCGCCGTTTCGTTCGCGAGCGACCGCAAGGGGTACGGACCCGGCATGCCCGGCACCTATGTGATTCCCGAGCCGAATGCGTATCGCTGCCCGGTCAAGCACTGCCGCGACAAGTGCGATCGCACGTGCATGAAGATCGGCTTCGAGCTCTACGACATGCAGTCGACCGGCGCGCGCGCCGCGGTGATTGCGGAGCCGGTCATCAGCGCCGGCGGGGTCATCGTGCCGCCCGACGGCTATTTCGACGCACTCGCCGAGGAGACGCGCAAGCGCAACATGCTGCTGATCTTCGACGAGGCGCAGACCGCGTTCGGCCGGCTCGGCCATTGGTTCGCGGCGTCGCATCTCGGCGTCACGCCCGATCTGATGACCGTATCGAAGACGCTCGGCGGTGGCGTGCCGCTCGCGGCGGTCATCACGAACGATGCGATCGAGCAGAAGTGCCACGAGCGCCATTTCGCGTTCTACACGTCGCACGTTTCGGATCCGTTGCCGGCGACCGTCGGCCTCGCCGTGCTGCAGACGATCGAGCAGGAGCATCTGCTCGAGCGCAGCCGCGACATGGGCGACTACCTTGCCGCGCGCCTCGTCGAGTTGCAGGCGCGGCACGAGGAGATCGGCGACGTCCGCGGCATGGGACTCTTGCGCGGCATCGAGCTCGTCAAGGATCGGCAGACGCGCGAGCCGTGGCATGAGCTCGGCGCGCTGACGACGACGCGCTGCCTCGATCTCGGGCTCAGCATGAACATCCGCCGCCGTCCCGAGCGCGGATCGGTATGGCGGATTGCGCCGCCATTGACCGTCGCCCGCGCCGACATCGATCTCGCGATGACGATCTTCGACCAGGCGCTGACCGAGATGAAGGCGCTGCTCGCGAAGCGGACCCGGCCGTCGTAACGGTGCCGCGCCGGCGGCACGGCATTCGGGCACAATGGTGGCGACGCGCCGGGGGCGGCAGCTCCTCGCTCGCGTACCCCAACAATCGAAGGAGGAGAACATGCGTAATCGATGGCTTGCGATCGTCGCATCGCTGCTCTTGCTCGGCCTCGTCGGTGCAAGCGTCGCGAAGGCCGACGAGCTGGCGGACATCAAGAAGAAGGGGACGCTGATCGTCGGCACGAAAGCCGACTACCGGCCGTTCGGCTATCTCGATCCATCCGGCAAGATCGTCGGCTTCGAACCCGATCTCGCGGCCGACGTCGCGAAGCGCCTGGGCGTCAAGCTCGAGCTCGTCCCGGTCGTCGCATCCAATCGCATCCAGTTCCTGCAGCAGGGGAAGATCGATCTGCTGATCGCGACGATGAGCGACACGCCCGAGCGGCGCAAGATCGTCGACATCGTCGAGCCCGACTATTACGCGTCCGGCACGAACGTGATGGCGAAGAAGTCGGAGAACCTCAAGAGCTGGGACCAGCTGAAGGGCAAGAAGGTGTGCCTGATCCAGGGCTCGTTCTACAACAAGGAGCTGCAGGAGAAGTACGGCGTCGAGGGCGTTGCGTTCCCCGGCACGGCCGAGGCGTATTCGGCGCTTCGCAACGGCAACTGCGTCGCGTTCGCCTACGACGACACGGCGATCGTCGGCGAGCTGACGAAGCCCGAATGGAAGGACTACGAGATGCCGCTCGACTCGATCCTGATCCAGCCGTGGGGACTCGCGGTGAAGCAGGGCGAGAAGGCGTTCGCCGATTTCATGTCGAAGACGATCGTCGACTGGCACAAGTCGGGCTTCATCCAGCAGCTCGAGAAGAAGTACGGGATCAAGCCGACGAAGTTCGCCGCGGAGATGCACGAGAAGTACGGCAAGTAGCGCCGCATCGCTGCGCAGGGCGCGATGCAGCCCCTCTGGGATTGGTTCCGGTGGCTCAACGAGACCACCGGGATCAACCTCACGATCTTCTACGACGCGTTCGATCGCGGCCGCTTCGCTCACGGCTTCCTGCTGACGGTCGAGCTGTCGGTCGTCTGCATCGTGCTGTCGCTCGTCATCGGCATCGTCGGCGCCTGGGTGCAGGGGTCGCGCTATCGCATCGCGCGCACGATCGTCCACTGGTACATCCAGGCGTTTCGCAACACGCCGCCGCTCGTCCAGCTCTATTTCTTCTACTTCGGGCTCGGCAGCCTGCTTCGTGGCGTGACGGGACCGCTCGTGACGAACGTCATGTGGGCGATCGTGTCGCTGTCGTTTTTCGCCGGCGCGTTCAACGTCGAGATCTTCCGTTCCGGCATCGAAGCGGTCCCGCGCACGACGGTCGAAGCCGCCGAGTCGCTCGGCTTCAGTCGCCTGCAGACGTATCTGCGGATCGTGTTCCCGCTCGCGTTCCGGATCAGCCTTCCGGCGCTCAACAACAACCTCGTGAACCTCGTGAAGACGACGACGCTCGCCTATGCGATCGCCGTGCCGGAGATGCTGTACGTGTCGAGCCAGATCTGGTCGGACGAGCTCAACGTGCCGGTGATGATGAACGTGCTGCTCGTCGCGTACTTCCTGCTCGTCGGCATCCTGGTCGTGCTGATGAACCGCTGGGAGCGCGCGATTCACGTGCCGGGGTTCGGCGCATGAGCGCGAAGGGCCGTCCCGAGCGCGAATTGCGCCCCCTGCGGGGGCAGCGCAGCGATGAAGTCGCAAGCGTGGGGGTGTCATGAGCGCGAAGGGCCGTCCCGAGCGCGAATCAGCCCCGAAGCGCGAAGCGCGGAGGGTAGTCAGGTGAAGCCGGCCGGAGCGAGCGTTCTGCCCGTGCTGTTGCCCATGCGGGTGCAGGGGGTCGCCAGGTCGCTACGTCTTTCGGGTGGACATGGCTTCGCGCTCGTCGCCGTCTTCGTGCTCGCGTGCAGCGTCGCGCAAGCCCAGACACGGCCCGGCGAGCCGTCGATCCTCGAGACGATCTGGAAATGGACGCCGCTCCTTGCGCGCGGCTTCGTGTTCAACCTCGCGATCAGCTTTCTCGCGATGGCCATCGGCACGCTGGCCGGGCTCTTCCTGGGCTATGCGCAGATCTCGCTTTTGCCGGCGGTCGCGAAAACCGCGAAATTCGTCACCCATTTCTTCCGCAACGCGCCGTGGCTCGTGCTGCTCTTCTATTGCATGTTCCTGCTGCCGTTCCAGGTGACCTTGTTCGGCGCGACGATCCCGATTCCCGACTGGACGAAGGCCACGCTCGGCCTCGCGTTGCCGGTGATGGCGAACGTTTCGGAAATCGTGCGCGGTGCGATCCAGTCGATTCCGACGACGCAGTGGGAGGCGGCCGCATCGCTCGCGTTCAACCGGCGGCAGACAATGTGGATGATCATCTTCCCGCAATGCATCAAGCGGATGCTTCCGCCGTGGATGAATCTCTATTCGATCCTGACGATGGCGACGGTGCTCGCGTCGATCGTCGGCGTGAACGAGATGATGACGCTGACGCAGCGTGCCCTCTCGGCGGAGAACCGGCCGGGATTGCTGCTCGCGTTCTACAGCTACGTGCTGCTGTGGTTCTTCGTGTACTGCTATCCGATCGCGCGCTGGACCGTGCGTCTCGAAGCGCGGTATGCGGTGAATGAGTGACGAACGCCCCTCACCCGTCTCGCATTCGCTCGGCACCCTCTCGGCCAAGTGCGATCTGGTCGGTGCCGCAGGCCCTTCGTGAACGGGCTGGCCCGCGAGCGGGGACGACAAGCGCCTTACGGGCGCGCAGTTGCGGCGCAGGCTAACGTGAGCGGAGCGAACGTCAAGCCCGACAGTGGCCGGGCGGCCGGAGCCAAAACGGCTGGTGACGGGCGGCCGATCGTCGAGCTCCGCGACGTCCATCAGGCCTTCGGGCACCTCGAAGTGCTGAAGGGCATCACGTTCAGCGTACCCAAGGGCGGCGTCGTCTGCATCATCGGTCCGTCGGGCTCCGGCAAGTCGACGCTGCTTCGCTGCATCAACGGCCTCGTGCCAATCAGAAGCGGTTCGATCCGCGTCGCCGACTTCGACGTGCACGAGCTGGTGACCGATCGCGAGAAGATCGCGCTGCGCAAGGAAGTGTCGATGGTCTTCCAGCAGTACAACCTCTTTCCGCACAGGACGGCGCTCGACAACGTGATGATGGCGCCGATCCATGTGCTGAACGAGCCGCGCGACGAGGTGCGCGAGCGCGCGCTCGCGCTGCTCGCGAAGGTGGGACTCGCATCGAAGCGCGACGCGTATCCGGGCGAGCTGTCCGGTGGCCAGCAGCAGCGCGTGGCGATCGCACGCGCACTCGCGATGCGACCCGAGGTCATGCTGTTCGACGAGGTGACCGCCGCGCTCGATCCGGAAACGGTCAAGGAAGTGCTGAACACGATCCGCCAGCTCGCGCGTGAAGGCATGACGTGCATTCTCGTGACGCACGAAATGCGCTTCGCGCGGGAGATCGCCGACTGCGTGCTGTTCACCGACGGCGGCACGATCGTCGAATCGGGGCCGCCTGCGGAACTGTTCGATCGGCCGCAGAAGGAGCGCACGCGCGCGTTCCTGTCGCAGATCCTGTGAAGTACTCGCTCTTCTCGCTGATCGGAAATGCCCTTCGCGGCCATGCGGACTGGCCGCGGGCATGGCGCAGCCCCGAGCCGAAAAAGCATTACGACGTCGTCGTCATCGGTGGCGGCGGTCATGGACTCGCGACCGCTTATTACCTCGCGCACGAGCACGGCATCCGCAGCGTCGCCGTGCTCGAGAAGGGCGCGCTTGGCCTCGGCAACACCGGCCGCAACACGACGATCGTCCGCTCGAACTATCACTTCGAGCCGAACGCGCATTTCTACGAGTTTTCGCTCAAGTTGTGGGAGCGGCTGTCGCATACGCTCGACTTCAACGTGATGTACAGCGCGCGCGGCGTGCTGAACCTGGCGCATACGCCGGCCGACATCGATGCGGCAATGCGCCGCGGCAACGCGATGCGGTTGAACGGCATCGACGCGAAATTCCTGTCGCGCGACGAGATTGCTGCATGGATTCCCAACCTCGACTGCTCCGAGAACGCGCGCTTTCCGATCCTAGGAGGTTTGTTGCAGCCGCGTGGCGGCACCGTGCGCCACGACGCGGTCGCGTGGGGCTACGCGCGCGCCGCTGATTCGCTGGGCGTCGACATCATCGAGCGCTGCGAAGTGACCGGGATGCGCATCGAGAATGGCCGCGTCACCGGCGTCCATACGACGCGCGGCGATATTGGCGCGAACAAGGTCGGCATCGCGGTCGCCGGCCATTCGTCGGTCGTTGCCGCGATGGCGGGCATGCGCCTGCCGATCGAATCGCACGTGCTGCAGGCGATGGTCTCGGAGCCGGTGAAGCCGGTGCTCGACACGGTCGTCACGTCGGGCGCCGTGCATTTCTATGTGAGCCAGTCGGACAAGGGCGAGCTCGTGATGGGCGGCGACCTCGATTTCTACAACTCGTATGCGCAGCGCGGGAACCTGCCGCGCATCGAGGACGTCGTGAGCGCGTGTCTCGCGCTCTTTCCGAGCTTCGGCCGGCTGCGCCTGATGCGCACGTGGGGCGGCATCATGGACATGACGATGGACGGCAGCCCGATCATCGGCAAGCTGCCGGTGAAGCATCTTTACATGACCGGCGGCTGGTGCTACGGCGGTTTCAAGGCGACGCCCGCGTCGGGCTACGTGCATGCATGGACGATCGCGCACGACGAGCCGCATCCGCTCAACGCGAAGTTCACGCTCGAGCGCTTTGCCGAAGGCCGCACGATCGACGAGAAAGGCGCCGGCCCCTACCCATGGGCTCATTGACGCTCAGGGGCCGCCGGCCGCTGCGCGGTGTGCGCTTCTGGGGCAATTGTTGGCGTCTGGTGCGCAGTGTGCGCGTCCAGGGCAATTCTTGCCGTCCGCTGCGCGGTGTGCGCGTTTCGCTCCATTACCCCAGTCGCTCTGCCGCGCACACCGCACATCGACTGGCGGCCGGTGGCCTGCGGACGTCATCGTGCCCACCTCGTTGTGCCAGGCGACATGCTGCGGGCATCGCGCATCGGCTGGCATCGGTGACCGCGGCGCAGCGCCTCGCCGCTTGCCGATCAGCAGTAGTGGAGCGAGCGCCGCATACGGCGCAGCGTCTCGCCGCCACGATGGCTGGCGGCTTCCGCGACGAGACGAGGATGACGCAATGATGCTGATTCCGTGTCCGTGGTGCGGGTCGCGCAACCAGATCGAGTTCACGTACGGCGGCGATGCGGGCGTCCGCAGGCCGGCGCCGGACGCGCCCGAGAGCGCGTGGATCGATTACGTCTACGTGCGCGACAACCCCTGCGGTCCGCTCGACGAGCTCTGGTACCACGGTGCCGGATGCCGCAGCTGGTTCACCGTGCGCCGCGACACGCGCACGCACGCGATTCTGGCGAGCGCGCCCGCTGGCGGGTCGCTGACCGACGATCCAAGCGCGGACGTTCGATGACGCAAACATGGCGCCTCGCGGAGGGCGGGAGCGCGATCGATCGCACGCATCCGCTTGGCTTCGTCTACGACGGCCGGCGCTACGAGGGCTACGCGGGCGACACGCTCGCCTCGGCGCTGCTGGCGAACGGCGTGCATCTCGTCGCGCGAAGCTTCAAGTACCACCGCCCGCGCGGCATCGTCACTGCCGGCGTCGAGGAGCCGAGCGCGCTGGTTCAGCTTGGCGTTGGCGCGCGAAGCGAGCCGAACACGCGCGCGACGACGCTCGAGCTCCACGATGGCCTGGTCGCGGCGAGCCAGAACTGCTGGCCGTCGGTGCGCTTCGATGCCGGCGCGCTCGCGAATGCGCTGTCCCCGTTGCTGCCTGCAGGCTTCTACTACAAGACGTTCAAGTGGCCGCCTACCCCGAAGGCGTGGCTGCGCTACGAGCATTACATTCGCTCCGCTGCCGGCATGGGACGCGCAGCATTGGCGCCGGACCCCGACCGCTACGAGCATCAGTACGCGCATTGCGATGTGCTCGTGATTGGCGGCGGCGTGGCAGGACTTGCCGCGGCGCGGCGCGCCGCGCAGACCGGCGCTCGCGTCATCGTGTGCCAGCAGTCGCCGCGCTTCGGCGGCGCAGCAATCGAAGGCGACGCGACGATCGAGGCCCGACCCGCGCCGCAGTGGATTGCCGAGACGATCGCAACGCTTGCATCGCATCCCGACGTCAGGCTGCTTCCCCGTACCACTGCCTACGGTTACTACGACGACGATCTCGTCGGCGCCGTCGAGCGCGTCACCGAGGATGGCGCGACGACCGACGGCATGTTGCCGCGGCAGCGGATGTGGATGGTTCGCGCGAAGGCGGTGGTGCTCGCGAGCGGCGCGATCGAGCGCGCGATCGCCTATGGCAACAACGATCTGCCCGGCACGCTGCTCGCCCGCGCTGTGTTCACCTATGTCAGGCGCTACGGCGTACGCCTCGGTACGCGCGCCGTCGTGTTCACCAACAACGACAGCGCATACGAAGCGGCGCTGGCGCTGCATGAATCGGGCCTCGAAGTGAAGGCCATCGTCGATGCGCGACGCGATGGCGAGGTGACTTGCGCAGGAGCGGCGCTTGCGCGTTCCGCGGGACTGCGGATCCGCGCTGCGTCGGTCATTGCATGCGCACATGGGCGCCAGCGCGTCGCGCGCGTCGACGTCGTCACCCGCAACGGCGGCGACGTCTCCACGCTCGACTGCGATTTGGTTGCCGTGTCCGGCGGCTACAGTCCCGCGGTCCACCTGTTCTCGCAAGCGCGCGGCACGCTTCACTACGATCCGACAAGCGCGAGCTTCCTGCCCGACGCCTCGCCGATGGCCATCGTCGCAGCGGGTGCCGTGAACGGACATGGCAATGTCGAGCGCGCAATCGCCAATGCCGTTGCCGCGGCCGACGCGGCGCTCGCGCGCGCCGGCATTGCCAACAGGTCGTCCTCGTCCGCTGTCCCCGGCGATGACGATCGGCTGCGCGTCGATTCGTTGTGGGCTGTCCCGCCGGTGCGCGGCGCGAAATGCTTCGTCGACCTGCAAAACGACGTGACGGTCGCCGATGTCGCGGTCGCGAACCGCGAGGGTTACCAGGCGGTCGAGCATCTGAAGCGGTACACGACGCTCGGCATGGGCACCGACCAGGGCAAGACGAGCAACGTGATCGGGCTCGCGTTGATGAGCGAGCGGCTCGGCGTGTCGCTGGCGCAGGTCGGCACGACGACGTTTCGTCCGCCGTACACGCCGGTGACGCTCGGTGCGCTCCCTGGCGCGGCGAGCGGTGCACACGTCGAGCCCACGCGCTACAGCGCAATGCACGCATGGCATGCGGAGCAGGGCACGCGCTTCGTCAACGCGGGTTTGTGGAAGCGCCCGCATTCCTACCCGCGTCCCGGCGAATCGGAAGACGACGCGGCCGCACGCGAAGCGCGCAACGTGCGCGCGAACGTCGGCGTCGTCGACGTCTCGACGCTCGGCAAGATCGAGTTGCAGGGCCGCGACGTCGCCGAATTCCTGAATCGCCTCTACATCAATCGCTTCGACAACCTGACGGTTGGCCGCTGCCGCTATGGCGTGATGTTGCGCGAGGACGGCATCGTCCGAGACGACGGCACGACGTCGCGACTCGATGACACGCACTACCTGATGACGACGACGACCGCCAATGCCGTCGCGATCATGCAGACGATCGAACGGCTCTTGCAGATCGACTGGCCGGAGCTCGCCGTGTACGCGACGTCGGTCACCGAGCAATGGGCGGCCGCTGCGCTGTCGGGTCCGAAATCGCGCGAGGTCCTCGCGCAACTCGTCGACATCGACGTGACGAACGATGCGTTTCCGTTCCTCGCCGTGACGATTTGCAATTTGAGGACGTCGACGGGCAGTCTGCCGGCGCGACTCTTCCGCATGAGCTATTCAGGTGAGCTCGCCTACGAGATCCACGTGCCATCCAGTCGCGGGCGCGCGATGTGGGAGGCGGTGCTCGACGCCGGTGCGCCGTTCGGCATCATGCCGTACGGGACCGAAGCGATGAACACGCTCCGCGTCGAGAAAGGACACGTCGTGATCGGCGCCGAGATCGACGGACGCACGACCGCCGGCGATCTCGGCATGGAGCGCCTCGTCAATCCGAACAAGTGGTGCATCGGCAAGCCGCTCCTCGCGCGGCCTGCGCTGAACGCGCCGGATCGCTGGCAGCTGGTGGGCCTCACCGCAATGCGCGGGGCGCACATTCCGCGCGGGGCGAAGCTCGTTGCCGATCCCGATCATGCGCTGCCGAATCCGATGCTCGGCCATGTCACGTCGTTCTGTGACAGCCCGCACGCCGGTGCATCGATCGCGCTCGCGCTCCTTTCCAGCGGTCGCGCACGCCGCGGCGAGACACTGTGGGCGGTGTCGCCGCTCGCCGATGCGAAAATCGAAGTGACCATCGGACCGTCCGTCTTCGTCGACCCCGAAGGGACGCGGCTTCGTGGCTGAGCTATCGAATGCACGCGACACGGCGCTGACGCTCGGCGAAGTGACGCTCGCGGTTGCATGGAACGTGCGCGGCGATCCCGCCAATGCGGCGCTTGCGACGGACGCGGCGCGCGTGCTCGGCTTGGCGCTGCCTGTCGACGCGCTGACGAGCACCGGCATCGGCAGCGTCGCGCTGCTGTGGCTCGGCCCGCAATCGTGGTTGTACGTCGCCGGGGATTCGTCGACGCCGATCGACTTCGACTCGGCACGCCGCGCGATCAATGCAGCGGGCGGCGCGCTCTTCGACGTCTCGTCGAGCTACGTCGCCTGGCGCGTGGCTGGCGCAGCCGCGGCGCAAGCGTTGAATCGCGCGTGTCCACTCGATCTTCATCCACGCACCTTTCGCACCGGTCAATGCGCGCAGAGCGTGCTCGGGCACGTCAATGCGCTCTTTCACAAGCCTGACGATGGCGCGTTCATCGTCATGGTCGCGCGAAGCTTTGCCGCCGACGCGTGGCGGACACTGTGCGAAGCGGCGAGGACCGACGGCTACCGGATCGTCAGCGCCTGTCCATTCGCTTGCGCGATGCGCGCGGCATAGTCGGCAGCAGCAGCGTCGACGCCATCGTCATCGCTGCTGCCGAACACACAGCCGCTCCGCAAGCTCGCCGATGCTCGACACTTCGAAGTCGACCGGCGTGCCGGCGCGTGCTTCGCCGCGTCCTCCGCCAAATTCGTCGGGGCGCGCGACGAACGCCGTGCGAAGTCCCAGCGCAGCGGCCGCGACGAGATCCGATGTATGGGCGGCGACCATCATGGCTTCGCCGGCTGCGCAGTCGAACGCCTCGGCTGCCGACAGGTAGACGACCGGCTTCGGCTTGTAATCGCGGGCGAACTCCGCGCCCACGATCGCATCCCAGGGGAACGCGTTGCGACGCGCGAGATCGGCCATCAGCGAGACGTTGCCGTTCGAGCACGGGGCGAGGCGGAAATCGGCGCGAAGCCGGGCAAGGCCCGAGGCGACGTCGGGCCAGGCGTCGAGACGATGCCAGGCGAGGTTCAGCGCGTCGCGCGTCGCGAGATCGAGATCGGCGAGGCCGAACTGCGGCAGGATTGCATCGAGATTGCGCCGATGCAGCACGTCGAGCTTGCTGAACGGCAGCCGGCCGCTGCGCACGGCGTCCATCGACGGCTGGTACTGCGCGCGCCACGCGTCGGCGAACGCGAGGCCGTCGATCGTGATGCCGCGCGGGGCGAGCAGCCCCTGCGTCTCGCGGGCGATCGACGTGCGCCAGTCGACCAGCGTGCCGAATACGTCGAAGAACAGTGCCTTGATGCCGTGCATGTCTCCCTCCGCCTGCAAGCGTCGCCAGTGTGCGCCTTCGCGCATCCGACGGGCTAGAATGGTCGCACGAGGAGACGAAAGCGATGCGCGAAATACTTCCCGGCATCTTCACCTGGTCGCGGTTCTCGGAACCGCACGCCTATGACTTCAACGGTTACCTGATTCGCGACCCGAGCGGCAATCTCTGCATCGATCCGGTGCTGCCCGGAGATGCCGATCTGGACGAGATCGCGCGGCTCGGCGTCGCGAAGATCGTGCTCACGAATCGCAACCATTCGCGCGCCTCGAACACGATACGTGAACGGACGCACGCGCCCATTTTGATTCACCCCGACGATGCGAAGCATGCGCGCGAGCAGGGAACGACCATCGACGGCGACCTGCGCATCGGCGAGGAGATAGGGCCGCTCGTCGTCACCGCGGCGCCCGGCAAGTCGCCGGGCGAAGTGGTCCTGCATTGGCCAGAGCGCCGCCTGCTCTTCGTCGGCGACGCGGTCATCGGCAACCCACCGGGACGATGCTCGCTTTTGCGCGAGAAGGTCATGGATGATCCGCCGCGGCTGCGGCGCAGCGTGACCGATTTGACCCGCCTCGATTTCGATGCGCTGCTGTTCGGGGACGGGACGCCGATCCTGCAGGAAGCGAAGCCGCGTCTTCTCGAGCTGGTACAGACGTTCGGCCCGTAACGCGCGGCCGCCGCAGGACGCCGATGCGCTGGCTCTTCGAACCGCGGCTCACGAACGAGCCGTTCGGCGATCCGGGCATCTACGTCGATTTCCGTGACGAACGGCGTGCGCTGCTGTTCGACGTCGGCGACATCGCCGCGCTGCCGCCGCGCAAGCTCATGCGCCTTTCGCATGTCTTCGTGACGCACACGCACATGGATCATTTCGCCGGGTTCGATCGGCTGCTCGCGGTGATCCTCGGCCGCAAGCCGCACCTCGCGCTGTTCGGCGGCCCCGATTTCATCGCGCACGTCGAGCACAAGCTTCGCGCCTACACGTGGAACGTCGTCTACCGCTACGACGAGCTCGTGCTCGACGTCTGCGAAATCCGTCCCGACCGGCGCGGTCAATGCGCGCGGTTCTCGACGCGGACGAATTTCGTTCGCGAGTCCGAGATGTCGTTCATGCTCGACGGCGACGTCGTCCACGACGAGGCGGCCTTTCGCGTGCGCGCCCGCTTCGTCGACCACGACGTGCCGTGCCTCGCCTACGCGATCGAGGAAAAAGCGCATGTCAACGTCGCGAAGGACCGTCTCGATGCGCTCGGCGTGTCGACGGGGGCCTGGCTGCGCGAGCTCAAGCACGCGGTCCTCTCCGGCGCACCCGATGCGTCGATGATCGAGCTGCGATGGCGCGATCGCGACGGCGATCACGCGATGACGCGAAGCGTCGGCGAACTGCGCCATTTGATCCTCGATGTCGTGCGCGGCCAGCGCATCGGCTACGCGACCGACCTTCGTTACACCGACGACAACGTGCGCACGCTGGCCGAGCTCTTCGCCGGCGTCGACGTGCTGTTCATCGAATGCGTGTTCCTCGAGGAGGACGCCGAGCACGGCGCGCGCAAGAATCACCTGACGGCCACGCAGGCGGGGACGATTGCGCGCCTCGCCGGCGCGCAAGCGGTGCAGCCGTTCCACTTCTCCCCGCGCTACGAAGGCCGCGAGGCGGCCCTGATCGGCGAGCTGCGCGCGGCGTGGGGCGGCGGCGCGGGGTAGCCAGCTTGCTCAAGAGAATCGCTGCGCGCGTCCAACAGGCGGCCACGATGTTCGGCGGGCCGACCTGCCAAGACGCTTCGATCGTAGCTGGGCGAACTTCGAAGAGCTGTACAGGCCGCTCGCCGATGTCTGGGCCGTGTATGATAATTCCGGCGCCGTCGTCCGATTGACGGCAGACGGTCCGTGATCATGAAAACCGAATCGAAGCACATTCGACAGGACGACTTCTCGCGCGCCGGCTTGCGCCCCTTCGGCGCGCTGCGCGCCGCGCACGCGAGACGGCGCGCCGTTACGGCACGCCGATCGACGTGATGAAGGATGGCAAGGTCGTCGCCGTCAAGCCCTAAATCCCGGTTCCAGCATTCCGCGCACGCATAAATCGCCGATGGCGCGCAAGTCCCAGGCGAAATCGGCGAAAGCCGTCGCGAGCGGTCGCCTTCGCATCGGCGACCAGTGGAACGCGATCACCATCATCGCGCTGTCGCAAAGCAACCCGCTGAAGGCGGTTGCGGAACTCGTCGAGAACAGCATCGACGCGCGTGCGAAGTCGATCGTCATAACGCGGGGCAAGGAGAAGGGCCGTCATTACCTGCGCGTCAGGGACGACGGCGAGGGTGTGCGCAGGAACGGCGAAGGCGAGCCCGACTTCCAGTACGTGGCGACGCACGTCTGCGATTCGATCAAGCGCACGCTGAAGGCGCAGGGTGCCGGCGGGCTCCAGGGCGAGTTCGGCATCGGCCTCTTGAGCTTCTGGACGCTCGGCGAGGATTTGCTGCTGACGTCCGCCGGCGCGAACGGTCGCGTCTATCAGATGCATTTGCGCAAAGGCGATCCGAGCTATCGGATCACCGAGCGACCGGCGCTGTTTCCCGAGCCCGGTACCGACGTTCTCATTCGCGGCATCCTGCCCGGCATCAAGAACTTCAGCGGCGAGAAGATCCAGTGGTATCTCGCGTCCGAACTGCGCGATCGCATTCGACGCTCAGGCGTGACGATCCGCGTCGTCGATCGCACCGCGCGCGCCGCATTCAATGTCGAGCCGCGGCAATTCGAAGGCCGGCTGCTGCACGAGCTCGGCAGCGCGCTGCCTGCCCAATCGGACGTCTATGCCGAGCTCTACCTCAACGCGCACAGTCCCGCGAATGTCGTCGCGCTCTATCGCGCTGGCACCCGTGTGCTCGGCAACCTCGCCGAGCTCGAACCGTTCGCGCGCATGCCATGGACGAGCGGCTACGTGCAGGGACTGATC
>JAICLP010000143.1 GCA_025925475.1 Burkholderiales bacterium
CCAGGAAGTCCACCTGCTTACCATTCATTGCCTGTGTGACGTCGTCGACGCCACGCTTCTGGGAGACGATGCATGAGGAATCGCCTGTTCTTCGCCCTGTTCGCGCTCGTGACCGGCGCGTCGATCGTGCTTTCGGGCTGCGTGCCGCTCGTTCTCGCCGGCGCGGCCGGTGGTGCGCTCGTCGTGGCGGACCGGCGCTCGGTCGGTGCGCAGGCCGACGACGAGGCGATCGAGCTCAAGATCGCGAACAACATCGGCGCCGGATTCGGCGATCGCGTCCACGTCAACGTCACGAGCTACAACGGCCTCGTGCTGCTGACCGGCGAGGTTCCGACGCCGGAACTCAAGGCATCGGTCGAGCAGATCGCGCGCACGACCGCGAAGGTGCGGCGCGTCGCCGACGAGATGACCGTCGGGCCGGTATCGGGCATCGGCTCGCGGACGAACGATTCGTACATTACGTCCAAGGTGAAGGCGCGCTTCGTCGAGGCGAACAAGTTCGCGGCGAATCTGGTGAAAGTCGTCACCGAGCGGCAGGTCGTCTACCTGATGGGCCTCGTGAGCCACGCCGAGTCCGATGCGGCGGCGCAGATCGCCGCCACGACGTCGGGCGTCGTGCGCGTCGTGAAGCTTTTCGAGTACACCGATTAGCGACGCCGTTCGACGGCCGATCGCGCGCGTCGAGCGATGACGGATGCGTCGCTGCGCGAGCCGCGCTATCCGGCGAAAATCGCCGGCCGCGTCGACGCGCTGGAACGCATCCGTGCACTCGCACGGCCGCTCGTATTCACGAACGGTGTGTTCGACATCCTGCATCGCGGGCACGTGACCTATCTCGAGCAGGCGCGGCAACTCGGCGCCTCGCTGGTCGTCGCCGTCAATTCCGACGCGTCCGCGAAGCGCCTCGGCAAGGGCGACGATCGTCCGCTGAACGCTGAAGACGATCGGATGGCGGTGCTGGCCGCGCTTGCCTGCGTCGACCTCGTCGTCCCGTTCGACGACGATACGCCGCGCGGACTGATCATCGCGTGCGCGCCCGACGTGCTCGTCAAGGGCGGCGATTATTCGGCGGCCACGACGGCCGGTGCAGCCGAAGTGCTCGCGCGCGGCGGACGCTTCGTCGCGATTCCGTTTCGCTACGAGCGCTCGACGAGCGCGCTCGTGCGGCGCATCCGCGGCTGACCAGGGCCTGTCAACGCTATGGGCACAAACACGCCCTAGTTCGCGGCGACGCCGCAGCGCGCGATATCCTCGAACGCGCCGTACGATGGCCGCGCCGGCCGCGTAGCCGCGCACAAGTCCGCCGGAACCGTCCCGACGCGTTGCCGCCGCGGAGGATCGGCGCGCCAATGCAAGTCGAGCTTCGCTGCGTCGGCGAAGAGCCGGCGCACCGGATGCAGCCCGAGATAGAGCGCCGACACCGACGTCGTGCGGTTGTCGTCAGCATCCAAAGTCGCGCCGGCCAGCGCGCGTATCGGGCCGTCGACGAGGTTGCCGTCGACGACGCCGCTGCTTTCGCCGAAGCGCGCGGTGATGCCGCCCGTGTCGATCAGCGTGTTGTGCGCGACCACGCTCATTGCCGCGCGATCGAGGTAGACGCCGTCGTCCGAGCACGAGGCGACGAGGTTCGACGCGATCACGCCGCGGTCCTCCTCGGTGATGCAGCGGCGGTCGCGGCACACGCTGCGCACCGTCCCTCCGCCACCGAGCGACAGGCCCACGCGCTGGCCGGGAAAGCCGCGCAGGCGATCCTCGCAAACGACGACGTTGCGCACGAGCGCGTTGTCGCTGCCGGCGCCTTTCGCGAATGCGCCATAGCTCGTTCGATCGCTTTGCAGCTTGATGAAGTCGCTGATCCGGTTGCCGACGATGCGCCAGTGGCTGGCGGCGACGAGATCGATTGGCGTGACGGGATTGGCCGTGTCTCGCGCCGCGCCGTTGCGGATCACGTTGCCTTCGATCACCCCCCAGTCAGGAAATTGCCCGCTGGTGCCGTTGATCTTGAACTGCGCGTTGAAGTCGAGGACCTCGTTGCCGCGCGCGACGAAATGCGTTGCGCCGCCGACGACATGGAACGCGTGCTCGCAGTTCGAATGATCGGCGCACACGCCGCGGATCGTCAGGTTCTCGAACCTCCAGTACGGAGCGGTGACGAGAAAACCTTCGACCATGTTGAATTCGAGCACCACCGAGCCCGGCTTCTCCGCCCGCACGCTGATCGGCGCATCGGCTTCGCCGGGTTTGTGCGCATCGACATAGATGCCGTCGAAGCGGTAGGTCCCCGGGATGAAGGTGATCGCATCGCCGGGCTCAGCATGCTCGAGGGCATCGAGCGCGTCGCTCGTCGTGCCGACGACGACCTTCCGCTTCGGCTGCGCGAGCGCCGGCGCATCGAGCGGCGGGACGGGCAGCGGATCGTGAAACGAAGTCCGTCCGCGATCGAGGGCCAGCAGCGCCGCCGCGATTGCGCCGCCGATCCGCTGGATTTCGCTGCGATGACCGGCCGCCCGCTGCTCGACGTAGATGGCGAGCCGCCGCGGCGGCGTGTCGATCCGCTCGACGGCAGCGATCGCGCCGCCGACCGCGACGACGGCCACCAGCGCGGGAAGCATGAATTTCATCGTTGCTATAATTGCACGTTCCTCTCAAAAGCCGATGCTCCGCCCATGTTGACGATCGATCGCGAAATCGATGCGCGCGGCCTCAATTGCCCGCTGCCGATCCTGCGCACGAAAAAGGCGCTGAACGACCTGACGTCGGGGCAGACGATCCGCATCACCGCGACGGATCCGGCGAGCGTGCGCGACTTTCAGGCGTTCGCGCGCCAGACGGGCAACGAACTGCTCGAGCACGGCGAAAACGACGGTGCCTTCTGGTTCGTGCTGAAGCGCCGCTGAGCGGCGCCGGTCGTTTTCAGCGCCCGTACCGGCGCTGGAAATCGGCGACCATCCTGCGTTCGACCTGCGCGATCGCCGCGTCGAGCGAGCGATCGGCGGGGTTGTGCTGGCGCGCCTTGCGCAGCGAATTGAGCGCTTCCTGATATTGCCCGCTCTCCTCCTGCGCCTGTCCGAGACAGCGCCAGGCCTCGGGGTTGGCGAGATCGAGATCGACCCAGGAGTGGCACAGCTCGAGTGCGCGGCGCACGTTGCCGGCGCGCAACATCCGCGGACCTTCGGATTTGAGCAGATCGATGCGCGCGCGCCGTGCCGCCATCATCGACGTGAATTCGGTTTCGCTCGACCTCGTGTCTCCCGACGCCTCGGGCACGGTCACCGACTTGCTCGTCGTTCCGGCCGTCCACGGCAGGTGCAGCGCATCGGTAACGCTGGCGAGCGACAGCGCGGGAATGAAGCGCTCGACCTGGCCGCCTGCATGCGTGAGCCGGCCCGCGAGCCCTTCGCGGCTGGGCATCGCCGCGGCGACCGAAGCGCGGGTGTACGTCGCCGCATCGGCCATCGGCTGCTGCCATGCGACGCCATAGAGCCACACCATCGATGCGAGCCCGCACACGCCGGTGATCGTGTTGACGACTCCCGCGGGCCCCTGCGTGACGAGGCAATCCTCGGCAAAGTCCCAGTCGGTTTCCTGATGCTCGAGGAGCCGCTCGTGGGCGAGGGCAACGAGAATCGGCGCGAGCAGCGGAAACCCGCAGCCGAGTCCCTGGCACCAGACGCGCAACGCCCGCACGAAACCGCGCAGTAGCTGGGTGCGCGTGTCGCGCCGCGCATAGGCATCCGAAATCGAGAACTGCAGGTACACGCCGAAGAGCCACTTGCCCGGCGTCGTCCCGACCGACGTCATCAAAAGCGCCTCGATCGGCACGAACGATCCGGTGATGAGGATCGGCGCGATCAGCGGATGCGTGAGCCAATGCGCGGTCGCTTCGGGCACGATCCCGACCGAGCGCAGTTGCGACAGCAGCAGCGCGAGCAGCAGGCCCCAGATCGCGTAATCGAACATGCGCGCGGCGAGGCGATGCCATGGACGCGGCTCGCTCGTGCGGCCCGATTTCGCGCGCTCGAGTTCCGCCATCCGCAAGCGGAAGATCCAGGACGCATCTTCCTGCGGCTGATCGGTGCCGAGGAATACGCTGCGCTCGCGCCGCCAGTTGAGGATCGCAAGATCGGTTTGCGGGACGAGCGCCGAACGCGTGCGCACCTGGCGCATGCGCACGAGGGCGATGCCGTGGACGATCGCGTAGACGGCGGCGAGCAGCAGCGACGTGACGACGAGCGTGCCGAGCACCGAGCGCGCAACGACGACGAAATTCGGCGGCGTGACGAACACGATCGCGGTCGCGATGAACACGCCGAACACTGCGCACAAGCCATAGGTGAGCATGCGCGAGCGCCCGAACGATGCAACGCGCTCGGTGAGTCCCGGGTGGTGCGTTGGCGCGACGTCGGTCTTGTCGCCGGGCAGCTCCGAATCGAGCGGGTCCTCGATGCCCTCTTCGCCGGCGCCGGTGGGTGCACCGGTTTCGCTGGCGGCGTCTTCGAAGACGTGCTTTTGTGCCTGCCGCGCGGGGTCGTCCGCGTCGTCGGCCGAGCGCGACAGTTCTTCGTCGTAGCGCTCCCGCCGCTCGCCGTCGCTCAGTATGCGGCTCGCATGATTGATGAAGCGAAGCGCTTCCTCGACATTGCCCTGGCCGTCGCGCGTCTTCGCATAATATTTGCGAATGAGCCCCCGCAGCGCCGCGCGGACTTCCTCGTCGCTCGACGTAGGGAGGATGCCCAGGGCGTCGTAGAGCGTTGCCTTCATCGTTGCGCCGGCGCCGCACGCCAATGATATGACATCGGAATAGTCCGGCAAAAGCGGGCTGGACGCAACGGTGAGCGACCCGGAAACATTTCCGGGAACCCGGGGTGCAAGTTCCGGGCCACGCGGGCGATCGCGCGGCGGGGCTCGGCGCCCCGCATACGGCAAAAGAAAAGCGGTCCGGAAGGACCGCTTTTCGACTGCCGCAAACGGGCCGGGAACGCCGGGCGCCGCGTCGTTCGTCAGGACGTTTGCTCGGGCTTCGCCGATTCGCGAGCTGCGAGCTTTTCGCGGATTCGCGCCGATTTTCCGGAACGGCCGCGCAAATAGTAAAGTTTCGCGCGCCGCACGTCGCCCTTGCGCTTCACGTCGATCGACGCGATCAGCGGCGAGTAGGTCTGGAACGTCCGCTCGACGCCTTCGCCACTCGAGATCTTGCGCACGGTAAAGGCCGAGTTGAGGCCGCGGTTGCGCTTAGAGATCACGACGCCCTCGTAGGCCTGGACGCGGCGGCGCTCGCCTTCGACGACGTTGACGTTCACGATGACCGTATCGCCGGGCGCGAAATCGGGGATCGCCTTGTTGAGCCGCGCGATTTCCTCGCGCTCGAGCGTTTCGATGATGTTCATGGCGTGCTTCCTTTCGTTTTCGGCCGATCAAGGCCGCCGGACGCGCAGCGCAGGGCGCCCCCTGATGCGCGGGTCAGTTGTCGTTTTATGCGTGCGTTCGTTTCGTCGTCTCGACAGCGTACTCCGATAGCAATGCCTGCTCTTCCTTCGAAAGCGTGCGCCGCGCGATCAGATCGGGGCGGCGCTGCCACGTGCGGCCGAGCGACTGCTTGCGGCGCCAGCGCCTGATTGCCGCGTGATCGCCCGAAAGCAGCACTGGCGGAACTGCATCGCCGCCGTACTGCTCGGGGCGCGTGTAATGCGGACAGTCGAGCAGGCCCTCGGCGAACGAATCCTGTTGCGCCGATTGCGCATCGTTCAGCGCGCCCGGCAGCTGGCGGACGATCGCGTCGATCAGCAGCAACGCGGGCAACTCGCCCCCCGATACGACGAAATCGCCAACCGACACTTCGACGTCGATCTCGCGGTCGATCAAGCGCTGGTCGATGCCTTCATAGCGGCCGGCAACGAGCGTCAACGCCGCATCGCGGCGGCCGGCGAACTCCATCACCCGCTCGTGCGTCAGCGGCGTACCCGCCGGCGACAGGTGCAGCGTCGTGACGCTCGAAGCACCCGCTTCGCGCTGCGCATTACGCGCTGCGGCGATCGCCTGCGCGAGCGGAGCCGCCATCATCACCATCCCGGGACCGCCGCCGTAAGGGCGATCGTCGATCGTCCGGTATGCATCCGTCGCGAAATCGCGCGGATTCCAGACGCCGAGCTGCCAGAGACCGCGCTCGCGCGCACGTCCCGTCACGCCATACGCGCTCGCGTGCGTCACCATTTCGGGGAACAGCGTCACGACGTCGATGCGCATGCTGGTCTACGGCTCTGCGGGCCAGTCGACCGCGATCTGGCGCGCATTCGCGTCGACCTGATCGATGTAACGCGCGACCCACGGGATCAGCCGCTCGCGACCATCGCCGGTGGCAATGCGCGCAATCGGATGTGCACCGCTCTCGATGAATTCGCGCAGCGTCCCGAGCCCGATGCCCTCGCGATTCACGACCGCCATGCCGACGAGATCAGCCTGGTAGTACTCCCCTTCCCCGAGCGGCGGCAGCCAGTCGCGAGGCACGCCGACCTCGGCGCCGCGCAGCGCAGCCGCCGACTCGCGCGTGTCGATGCCGGCGAGTTGCGCAACGAGCGAGTCGCCCTGCTCGCGCACCTCGTCGACACGGTGCGCCGTCCATTCGCCGCCGCGGCGGCGAAGCAGCCATTCGCCGTATCCGGCAAGTGCCGTCGGCTCGGCCGAGTCGGGCCGCACCCTGAAGGCGCCGCGCACCCCGTGCGGCGCGCCGACGCGCCCCATCACGATGACTCGCCTGCCGAAAGCGGCGCTCAGGCGGCTTGCGCGGGCGCCGCGGCCTCGGCCGGCACAGCGGCAGCCGCAGGCTCCGCCGCGCGGGCCACGAGCATCTGCACGGTGTCCGAAAGCTTCGCGCCGTTCTGCCGCCAATACGCGACGCGATCCTGCGCGATGCGCAAGCCCTCCTCGTGCGCGGCCGCCATCGGGTTGTAGAAGCCGACGCGCTCGATGAAGCGCCCATCGCGCCGGTTGCGCGAGTCGGTCACGACCACGTTATAGAACGGCCGCTTCTTGGCGCCGCCGCGGGCCAGTCTGATCACCACCATGTTGTTCGTCCAGTCTCGGCCGAACGGGCGCTGCGAAGCCCCGGGCCGCAAACGAAAAGTCGATGATTATACCGCGAAAGCGATTCGTCGGGCAGAGCGAGACGGAGCAGGCGAAAAGGAGAAGGCAAGCCTGTCGGCGTCAACGCCCCATCATGTTGCGCAAGCCGCGCATCATCTTCTGCGGACCCTTCGACACCATCTTCATCATTTTCTGCGTCTGCTCGAACTGCGCGAGGAGCTGATTCACCTCCTGCACGGTGACGCCCGCGCCCGCGGCAATGCGACGCTTGCGCGAAGCCTTCAGGAGCTCGGGCTTCACGCGCTCCTGATGCGTCATCGAGTTGATGATGCCCTCGATGCGCGCGATGCGCCGCTCGTCGATCGTCGCGCCCTGAGCGGCGCGTGCGATCTCGGCCGGCAGCTTGTCGACGAGCGCGGCAAGCCCGCCCATCTTGCGCATCTGCGCGATCTGCGCCTTGAAGTCGTCGAGGTCGAAGCCCTTGCCCGACTTGACCTTCTTCGCGAGCTTCTTCGCCTCCTCGACGTCGACGTTGCGATGCGCATCCTCGATCAGCGTCAGCACGTCGCCCATGCCGAGGATCCGCGACGCCATCCGCTCGGGATGGAACACCTCGAGACCGTCGATCTTTTCGGAGACGCCCGCGAACTTGATCGGTGCGCCGGTCACCTGGCGCACCGACAGCGCCGCGCCACCGCGCGCATCGCCGTCGAGCTTCGTCAGGATCACGCCGGTGAGCGGCAGCGCGTCATGGAACGCGCGTGCCGTGTTGACCGCATCCTGGCCCTGCATCGCATCGACGACGAACAGCGTCTCGACCGGCTGCACGGCTTTGTGCAAGTCGGCGATCTCGCGCATCATCGCTTCGTCG
>JAICLP010000048.1 GCA_025925475.1 Burkholderiales bacterium
GCCGCGTACTCGCTGCTGCGCCGTTTCCGTCCGGCGCGCGAGAGCATCGAGCCGCCCGTGCAGCAGCAGGTACGGCGTGCCTCGGCCGCCGCGGACGACGCGTTCGTGCCCGGCGTGCTGATGCGCGGGATGTTCGCGCCGATCTTCGTGTTCGCCATGTACCTGCTGTTCCGCGGCCACGACGAGCCCGGCGGCGGTTTCGCCGCGGGCATCGTGTTCGCGATCGGCCTCATCCTCCAGTACATGGCGAGCGGCACGCGCTATGTCGAGTCGCGGCTCGTTCTGCGACCCGTGCGTTTGATGGGCCTCGGCATCGGCCTCGCCGCGCTGACGGGCGCCGGCGCGTGGCTCTTCGCGCATCCGTTCCTCACGTCGCACGTCGCGCACGTCGACCTGCCGCTGCTCGGCGACGTCCACGTGCCGAGCGCATTCCTGTTCGACATCGGCGTCTTTCTGCTGGTCATCGGCGCGACGACGCTGATGCTGATCGCGATCGCGCACCAGTCGCTGCGCGCCCATCGCGGCGAGCGTGAGGAGCGCGAAGGCGCGCTGCGCGACGACGCCCCGCTCGTCGTGCCGGATCCCGGGACGCAGACGTCATGACCGAAGTGGTCATCGCGTGCGCGATCGGCGTGCTCGCCGCCTCCGGCGTCTGGCTGCTGCTGCGGCCACGCACGTTCCAGGTGGCGATCGGCCTTTCGATGCTCTCGTACGCGGTCAACCTCTTCATCTTCGCGATGGGTCGCTTGCGCGTCGGTGCAGCGCCGGTCGTCGAAGTCGGCAGGGCCGCCGATCCCGCTGCGTTCGCCGATCCGCTGCCGCAGGCGCTCGTGCTGACCGCGATCGTGATCGGCTTCGCGACGACGGCGCTGCTGCTCGTCGTGCTGCTCGCGGCGCGCGGCTTCAGCGGCACCGATCACGTCGACGGGCGGGAATCGACGTGATGCTGTGGAGCGATCATCTCGTCATGCTGCCGATCGTGCTGCCGCTCGTCGCCGGCGCGATCACGCTGGTGCTCGACGAACGACGCCTCGCGCTGAAAGCGGCCATCAGCATCGGTGCGGCGCTGTTGCAAGTCGTCACGGCCGTTGCGATCGTCCGGCTGGCGGATGCGTCGTTCGCCACCGTCTATCGCCTCGGCGACTGGCCCGCGCCGTTCGGGATCGTGCTCGTCGTCGACCGCGTTGCGGCGATCCTGATCCTGCTCACGTCGGTGCTCGGCGTCGCGGCGCTCGTCTTCTCGCTCGCGCGCTGGCAGCGCGCGGGCCCGCGCTTCCACTCGCTCGTGCAATTCCTGCTGATGGGCGTGAACGGGGCGTTCCTGACCGGCGACATCTTCAACCTGTTCGTCTTCTTCGAGGTGCTGCTCGCCGCATCGTACGGGCTCGCGCTGCACGGGTCGGGCGGCGCGCGCGTCGGCGCGAGCCTGCACTACGTCGTCGTGAATCTCACCGCGTCGTTGCTGCTGCTGATCGGTGCGAGTCTCATCTACGGCGCGACCGGCACGCTCAACATGGCCGACCTCGCACTGCGCTGGCGCGAGGCTGCGCCGCCCGATCGCACGCTGTTCGAGGCCGGCGCCGCGATCCTCGGCGTCGCGTTCCTCGTCAAGGCCGGCATGTGGCCGGTCTGCTTCTGGCTGCCCGGCGCGTACTCGGCGGCGAGCGCGCCGGCCGCGTCGCTGTTCGCGGTGCTGACGAAGGTCGGCGTCTATGCGGTGCTGCGCACGGGCCTGCTGTTCGGCACGGGCGCCGAAGCGACACCCTCCGTCGGCACGCCGTGGCTCGCTTACGGCGGCATGGCGACGATCGCGTTCGGCGCGCTCGGCGTCCTCGCCTCGCAGGACATGGCGCGACTCGCGAGCTACAGCGTGCTCGTGTCGTCGGGAACGCTGCTCGCGGCGATCGCGATCGGCAGCACGGCGCTCACCGGCGCCGCGTTGTACTACCTCGTCGTGTCGACGCTCGCGCTCTCGGCGCTGTTCCTGCTCGTCGAACTCGTCGAGCGTGGCGGCCGTCCGGGCGCCGGCATCCTGGCGGTCACGGCCGAGGCATTCGGCGCCGGTGAAGGGGAAGGCGAGGAGGTCGAGATCGGCATCGCGATCCCGGCTGCGACCGCCCTTCTCGGATTGAGCTTCGCCGGCTGCGCGATCATGCTGGCGGGCCTTCCGCCGCTTGCCGGCTTCATCGGGAAGTTCGCGATCCTGAACGCGCTGCTGCGTGCAGATCCGGTACCGGCAGCCTCGTGGGCGCTGCTCGCGCTGCTGGTTGCCTCGGGATTGGCAACGATCGTCGCGACGGCGCGCGCCGGCGTGCGCCGCTTCTGGGCGCAGCCGGACGGCCGCGCGCCGCGCGTGCGCGCGATCGAGCTCGCACCGATCGCGCTGCTGCTGGCCCTGTGCGTCGCGCTCACCGTCGGCGCCGGCGCGCTGATTCGCTACCTCGACGAAGGCGCGCGGGCGCTGCACGCACCCGGCGGCTACGTCGACCGCGTGCTCGGGCGATGAGATCGAGACTGCCGTTCCCGTTGCTGTGGCTTTCGCTCGTCGCGATGTGGCTCGTGCTGAACGGCACCATAGCGTTCGGGCATGCGATCCTCGGCATGGTGGTCGCGCTCGGCGCCGTGCTGGGTCTTCGTACATTGCAGGTGCCGGCGAGGCGGCCACGCAAACCGATAACCGCGCTGAGCCTCGCGTCGGTCGTGCTGTACGACATCCTGCACTCGAACGTCGCGGTCGCTGCGATCGTGCTGTCGGGGCGCAGACACGGCCGGGCTGGATTCGTCGAGATCCCGCTCGAGCTTCGCCATCCGACGGGGCTCGCCGTGCTCGCCTGCATCATCACGGCGACGCCCGGCACGTCGTGGGCGGGATACGACTCGCGCGCCAGCGTGCTGACGATGCACATACTCGATCTCGTCGACGACGAGGCTTCGATACGCGCAATCAAGGAGCGCTACGAGCGCCGGCTGATGGAGATTTTCGAATGAGCGATTTTCTATCCGTTTCGCTTCTCGTCGCGCAACTGATGCTCGCGCTCGCCATGGCGTTCGCAGTGATCCGGCTGCTCCGCGGTCCGCGGGCGCAGGATCGCGTCCTCGCGCTCGATACGCTGTACGTCGACGCAATGCTGCTGATGATCGTGCACGGCATGCGCCAGGCGACGACGCTCTACATCGAGATCGCGCTGGTGATCGCGATGCTCGGCTTCGTGTCGACCGCGGCGCTCGCACGCTTCCTGCTGCGCGGCGAGGTGATCGAATGACCGATTTCGCCGCATTGTCTCCGTTGGTGGCTGTGCTCGTCGCGCTGCTCGCGATCGCAGGCGCCGCGCTCGCGCTGATCGGGTCGGTCGGCCTGCTGCGGCTGCCGACGTTCTATCAGCGCGTGCACCCGCCGACGATGGGCACGACCGGCGGTGTCGGCCTCACGCTTCTAGCATCGATGTTGCTCTTTTCGACATTGGAGGCGCGGCCGGTGGTGCACGAGATCGCCATCGCGGTGTTCATGTTCGTCACGACGCCGGTGACCTACATGCTGCTGATGCGCGCCGCCGTGCATCGCGACCGCCCGGGCGACGAGAGGTGACGAACGGCGCGGCGGGCGCGTCCACGGCATGACACCCGCGATGCCGGCGGCAGTCGCGTGGCTGCGCCGCGATTGTCCTCTGCGCGTTCGCCGTCGTACGCCATGCGGAAGCCCTGGCGCAGCGGATGCGTGAGCCGTTCGGCACGCTCGTGCTGACGCTGTCGATGAGCGGCATGGAGATGATGATGATCGCGGCCGTGATGTTCACGGGCCACGGCAGCGCGACGCTCGCGCGCGACACGATGCTCGCGATCCTGATGATCGTGCTGAACGGCGTCGTCGGCGCATGCCTGCTGGCCGGCGGCCTGCGCTATCGGGAACAGACGTACAACCTCTACAGCGCGAATTCGTTCCTCGCGGTGATCCTGCCGCTCGCGGTGCTCGGTCTCGTGCTGCCGAGCATGACGGTCACGACGCCGGGGTCGACGTTATCGATGCTGGAGTCCGTCTTCCTCGTCTTCATGTCGCTCCTGACGATTCCGGCGGTTCTCGCGATCGGCTTCGCGACCGGGCAGCGCGTCGTGCTCGGACTCGACGGCGTCGATACCGTGCTGCTGCTGCTGACGCTCGTCGTCAGCATGCTGCCGTTCGCGCTGTCGCGCACGAACGTGCTGATCGGAGCCGTGCACCTGCTGCTTTTTCTCGCGTACCTGATGCTGATGGTGGAGAAGTAGTGCAGCGGCCGATCACCGGGTTTCACCAGGACGACGAGGCGCACTGGGTCGCCGAGCTCGCATGCGGCCATTTCCAGCACGTGCGCCACGACCCGCCGTGGATCAATCGGCCCTGGGTGACGAGCGCCGAGGGCAGGAAGGCGGCGCTCGGCCGCCTGCTCGCGTGCAGGAAATGCGACGCGGGCGCGCCGCCCGACGAACGCTGAGCAGGATCAAAGGCGATTCTGAAAGACGCGACATCGCCTCGTGCGAGGCCGCTCCCCGAAATTCGTCTCTGACCCTGACCCGGTTCTAGTTGCTGGCGAAGCAGTAAAGGTACCCGGCGCTGCCGGTCTTCGCGAGCAACGCGTCGCTGCATCCGGCTGATTTATGCGACGAATTCCACGATGCGCCAGGTGGCGGCGGGCTGTTGCCCATGCGATCGTGGTGTCCGAGCATCACGCTGCCGTCGGCGCCGCTCTTCGTGTAATTGCCGCACGTCATGTCGTCGCCCGGTGGAAACGCGGTGCCATTCGGCTGCGAGCCGGTCAGGATGTCGTGGCGGTTCGGCGTGTCGCCGCGTCCGTTGACGACCTCGCCCTTCTCGTTCAGCGCCGTGCGCTTCGTCAGGCTGTTGTTGCCGTGAAGCTCGTCGAGGTTATAGGCAATGACCTCGCCCTTTGCGTTGCGCCACGGGCCCTTGCCGATGCGATCGCGCGCGTTGACCGCGTTGGCTCCCTGCGTGCTGAGGTAGGCGTGCCACGTGCGACCGCCAGCGCCTGTCGCGTCCCCCAGCATCTGGCAGTGCCGGTCGGCGCCCGCCAGACCACCGTAATCGGCGCCTTTCCCCGAGCCGCGGCTCGTGATGAAGAACGTCATGTCCGACTTCGCACCCGTCGCCATCGTCGCATCGGACGAGTGCATCGCCGTCATGTCGCTGCACGCCGCGACGAGGCATGCGCCTGCGATCGCGAACCCGATTTCCAATCGTGTCATTCGATTCTCCCCTGGGTGATTTCGCGCCGGTTGCCAACGGCGGCGAGCCTCTGTCAACATCGACGGCCGCGCTGCTATTCCCGGCCGCGCCATCATCGTACAAGCGCATGAGGAGGATGCCATGAAGAACGAGCAATTCGAGTCCGCGCTGCGCCGCGACGGCTTCGACGTCGAGCGCCGCTCGATGCCACCGCTCGCCCTCGTCGCCGAGCACGCGCACCCGTTCGACGTCCGCGCGCTCGTGCTGAACGGCGAGATCACGTTGACGGTCGAAGGCGTGGAGTACGCGTATCGCGAAGGCGATATCTTCGTGCTGCCGGCCGGGCACCGCCACGCGGAAGCGGTCGGGCCGGCCGGCGTGGATTACCTCGTCGGCCGGCGTCATCTCGACGCGAAGCCCACCAACGATCGAGCGGGAGCATCATGAAACGCAGCGCATCCGCCATGTGGAATGGCGACCTCAAATCCGGACGCGGCACGGTATCGACCGACAGCGGCGTCTTGTCGAACACCCAATATTCGTTCGGCACGCGCTTTGAAAACGCGGCCGGCACCAATCCCGAGGAGCTGATCGCGGCCGCGCATGCCGGCTGCTTCTCGATGGCGCTGTCGGCGCAACTCGCCGAAGCGGGTCTCGTCGCGCAAAGCATCCAGACGAAGGCGACCGTCACGCTCGAGAAATCCGGAGGCGGATTCGCGATTCCCGCCGTGCATCTCGAATTGACCGCGCGCATCCCCGGCGCCAGCCAGCAGGCATTCGAGACGGCGGCCGAGAACGCGAAGTCCGGCTGCCCGGTGTCGAAGCTTTTGAACGCGAAGATCACGCTCGACAAGAAGCTCGAGGCATAAGCGTCCGCGGCGGGCCGGCGCGCCGAGCGGTGACTGGTCGAACGGTCGGTGGACAGGCGCGCGCGCCGGAGTACCATGGCGGCGAGCCCTTTTCGAGCCGCCTGTGACATGGAGCCGCTTGCGGTCCTGATCGTGTTGCCGCTCGTCGTCGGCGCCGTCGCCGAACGGACGTTCCGCGACACGTCGCGTGCGTCGCTCGCCGCTGCGCTGGTTTCGTCGCTGTCCGTCTATGCCTGCCTGCATCACCTCGACCCGACCGGCACGTGGAACGGCCTCGCGGCCTTTCTCGTCGCACCGCTTGCGATTGCCTTCGCGCTCGGGTCGGTGCTCGTTTGTTTCGGCCACTTCGAAGGGCGGCGTGCGCAGCGTCGTCCCCGACGCACATGGCTGCCGCAGCGCGAAGCGCGAGGCTAGCCCGGTGACACCCGATTGAATCCTCCGCGCCGGAAGCTGTCTCCAGCAGAAGTTCCGCTTCGATTCCATGCGCCGCAACTCGCTCTACAGCAGCTCGCAACGTCCGCGCAACGCGCCGGCGCAGGCACGCGCGTCGCCAGCCGGCGACGATGCACCGCGCGCCGAAGCCGCGGCGATCGATGCGCCGGGCGTCGCCGCCGCGCCGCTCACGCGCCGCGCGCGCGTGCGCCGCTTCTTCGGTCGCCATAACGCGTTCTTCTCGCTCGTCCTCGGCGTGCTGATCGCGCTCGGCGCCGTCTACGGCTACGACGCGCTGCAGCCGAAGCCGCACGCGCTGACGCAGGAGGACATCGACAACGCAGTCCTGCACACGCTCGACACGAAGCAGTTGCCGTCGCAGTACGCGCGCGCGTACGACGCGATCCGCGGCTCGGTCGTCCGCGTGCGCGAGTTCGAGCGCGAGGGACCGGAAAACGAGATCACCGAGGCGGGTGTCGGCACCGGCGTCGTCATCGTCGACAAGGGCATCATCCTGACGAACCTGCACGTGATTGCCGACGCGAAGAAGGTCGGCGTGATCTTCGCCGACGGCACCGAATCGGAAGCGACGGTGATCGCCACGCAGCCCGAGAACGACCTGGCCGTTTTGCAGGCGAAGACGATTCCCGACGATCTGCAGGCGGCGACGCTGCGCTCGACCAAGGATCTCGCGCTCGGCGACGACGTGATCGCGGTCGGCTTTCCGTTCGGCATCGGCCCTTCGGTCACGGCGGGCGTCGTGTCTGGACTACGACGTGAGTACCGTTCGCCCGAAGGTAAGCGCTTGCTCACCAACCTGATTCAGTTCGATGCGGCGGCTAACCCGGGCAATTCGGGCGGTCCGCTTGTCACGATGGACGGTGCCGTCGTCGGCATCGTCACCGGCATTCTCAATCCGAACAATCAACGCGTCTTCATCGGCATCGGCTTCGCGGTGCCGATCGAGAACGCGGCCGCAGCGGTGGGCCTGTCGCCGTTCTGATTTCTTTTCCGCAAGGCAAAGGGAGCTCATGGAAAACCGGGAAAACGGCGGCAGCGACGTCGCGTCGCTGATGCAGCGCATCCTCTACGAAGTGAAGAAGGTCGTCGTCGGGCAGGACCACTTCCTCGAGCGCGTGCTCGTCGCGATGCTCGCGCAGGGCCACCTGCTCGTCGAAGGCGTACCGGGCCTCGCGAAGACGCTGACGGTGAAGACGCTTGCGAAGGTGATTCGCGGCTCGTTCAAGCGCATCCAGTTCACGCCCGATCTCGTGCCGGCCGACCTCGTCGGCACGCGCATCTACAGCCAGAAGACCGGCGAATTCACGACGTCGCTCGGGCCGGTCTTCACGAACCTGCTGCTCGCCGACGAAATCAATCGCGCGCCGGCGAAAGTGCAAAGCGCGCTGCTCGAGGTGATGCAGGAATACCAGGTGACGATCGCCGGCCAGACGCACATCGTGCCGACGCCGTTCCTCGTGATGGCGACGCAGAACCCGATCGAGACGGAAGGCACGTATCCGCTGCCCGAAGCGCAGGTCGACCGCTTCATGATGAAGGTTCTGGTCGGCTACCCGAGCGAGGAAGAGGAGTTCGTGATCGTCGAGCGCGTCACCGGCCTCGCCGCCGACGTCGCGACCGTTGCGAGCACCGATCAGCTCGCCGCGTTGCAGCGCCAATGCCGCAACGGCTACGTCGATCCGTCGCTGATGCAGTACGCGGTCCGACTTGCCAACGCAACACGCTTCCCCGATCGCTATGGCCTCGCCGACTTCGGCAAGTACGTGACGTTCGGCGCGAGCCCGCGCGCGTCGATCAACCTGATCGAAGGCGCCCGGGCGCTCGCGTGGCTGCGCGGCCGCGACTACGTGCTGCCCGACGACGTGAGCGACCTCGCACCCGACGTGCTGCGACATCGGCTCGTGCTGTCGTACGAAGCGCTCGCCGATGGCATGACGCCCGACGACCTCGTGCGCAAGGTCATGCAGCGCGTGCAGCCGCCCGAGAAGCCGCTCGAATCGCATGTCAAGTTCGCCCGCGGTGGGTGACGTCCCCCCACCATGACCAACGTCGTGCCCCTCGACTCGGCGCGCAGCGCCGAGCGGGCGCTGCGCAAGCTCGAGTGGACGGTGCTGCGCCGCCTCGACGGTCTCCTGCACGGGGACTACAAGACGCTGTTCCGCGGCTTCGGCCTCGATCTCGCCGATCTTCGCGAATACCAGTACCACGACGACGTGCGTCACATCGACTGGAACGTCACTGCGCGCCTCGATACGCCGTACGTGCGCGAATACAACGAGGATCGCGACGTCACCGCGTGGTTCCTGCTCGATACGAGTCCATCGGTCGACTTCGGCTCGGGCGAGGTGCGCAAGCGCAGCGTGTCGACCGATTTCGTCGCGGTGCTGGCGCGAATTCTCACGCGTCACGGCAATCGC
Organism: Burkholderiales bacterium; assembly: GCA_025925475.1. GTDB lineage: Bacteria > Pseudomonadota > Gammaproteobacteria > Burkholderiales > Casimicrobiaceae > VBCG01. Next base: position 8,955 of record JAICLP010000048.1, read on the forward strand.
GTCGGCGCCGCGTTCTACGGCGACACGATGGATACGGTAGTGCCCGCGCGCGGCGGCCGCCGCCACGTGCTGCACATCATGCATCGGATGCTGCACCGCCCGCTGCCCACGCGCGCCGCATCGACGAACCTGCAGGAATTCCTGCGCGCCGCATTCCCGGTGATGCCGCGCCGCTCGCTCGTGTTCGTCGTCTCCGACTTCATCAGCGCGACGCCGTGGGGCCCCGCCCTCGCGCAGATCAACGAGCGCCATGAAGTGATCGCAGTGCGCCTCTACGACCCGCTCGAGCACGAGCTCCCCGACCTCGGCCTGCTGACGATGCAGGACGCGGAGACCGGCGAGCAGGTCTACGTCGACACGCATGACCGCGGCTTTCGCCGCCGCTTCGTCAAGGCGGCCGAGGAGCGCGAGGCGCGGTTACGCGCAGGCTTTCGCGACGCGGGCGTCGACGTGCTCGAGCTGTCGACGAACGACGATCTCGCCGATGCGATCCTGCGCTTCGCCGACCTGCGCAAGCGTCGCAGCCACCTTGCCGCCGGCGCCGTGATGCCGCGCGCCGAACAGCATCATGTCGTTCCTCTGGCCTGAGTTCCTCTGGCTGCTGGCGCTGATTCCGGCGCTTGTCGGCCTCTACGTGCTCGCGATGCGGCGCAAGAAGCGGCTCGCCGTGCGCTACGCGAGCCTGTCGATGGTGCGCGACGCGCTCGGCATCGGGCAGCGCGTGCGCCGGCACATCCCGCCGTTCCTGTTCCTGATCGGGCTCGCGCTGATGATCGTCGCGATCGCGCGGCCGACCGCCGTCGTGCGGCTGCCGACGCAGCACGAAACCGTCATCCTGGCGATGGACGTTTCCGGCAGCATGCGCGCCGTCGACGTGAAGCCGACGCGGCTCGCGGCCGCCCAGGAAGCGGCGCGCGCGTTCATCAACGATCAGCCGGGCAACGTGAGGATCGGGATCGTCTCGTTCGCGGGCACCGCGGCCGTCGTGCAGCCACCGACCGACAACCGCGAGGATCTGCTGGCGGCGATCGACCGCTTCGAGCTGCAGCGCGCGACCGCGATCGGCAGCGGGCTGCTCGTGTCGCTGAAGTCGATCTTTCCCGACGTCGAGTTCGATCTGCGAGCGTCCAATCCGCACGTGAAGAAGGACAATCCGCACGGCACCGCGATCGACGAGGTGAAGAAGCCGGCGAAGGAGCCGCCGCAGCCGGTGCCACCCGGGTCGTACAAGTCGGCGGTCATCATCCTGTTGACGGACGGCCAGACGACGACGGGACCCGATCCGATCGAGTCGGCGAAGATGGTCGCCGAGCGCGGCGTGCGCGTCTACACGGTCGGCGTCGGCACCGTGCAGGGCGAAGTGATCGGCTGGGAGGGATGGTCGATGCGCGTGCGCCTCGACGAGGATTCGCTGAAGCAGATCGCGAATGTCACGCGTGGCGAGTACTTCTACGCGGGCACGGCCACCGATCTCAAGAACATCTACAAGTCGATGAACTCGAAGATGGAGCTCACGAAGCAGCAGACCGAGATCACCGCGCTGTTCGTCGCGGGTGCGATGGTGTTCGTCGTGATCGGCGCAGGATTGTCGCTGATGTGGTTCAACCGCCTGCTCTGATTCGCGCACCGGCGGCCGAGGCGCCGCCAAGGAGAAGGGAAATGGGGCCAGGCTCGATTTTCTCATTTCGTCCCGGAAGCAATGAAAATCGAGCCTGGCCCCATTTCCACCATTTCCACGTACCGCACACGCCCCGGAGACGCGATGGCCACGGTGATCGAATCGAACGATTCGTACACGGCGTTCTGGAACGACGTGATGGTCCCGAAATTCGAGCGTTTCCGGGACATCATGCTCGACGGTCTCTCCTATCACAGCCGCGTCCCGCTCGGCCGTCTTACGCTGCCGCAAGGCGCGCGGGCGCTCGACGTCGGCTGCGGCTGGGGCGATACCGCGCTCGAGCTTGCGCGCAAGGTCGGCCCGACCGGCAAGGTGCTCGGCCTCGATTGCTGCGATGCATTCCTCGACAAGGGCCGACGCGATGCGGCCGCCGAAGGTCTTGGTCACGTGCGCTTCGTCGCCGCGGACGTGCAGACGCATCGCTTCGAGCGCGAGTTCGACTTCGCATTCTCGCGCTTCGGGATGATGTTCTTCTCCAATCCGGTCGCCGCGATGCGCAACGTCCGCGCCGCGATGGTGCCCGGCGCGACGCTGATGTTCATCACGTGGCGCGCGCTCGACGACAATCCGTGGCTCGCGCTTCCGAAGGCGGTCGTGCTGCGCCATCTGCCACCCCCCGGCGAGAACGCGCAGACCTGCGGCCCAGGCCCCTTCTCGATGGCCAATCCCGACGTCGTGCGCGCGCAACTCGCCGCCGCGGGCTTCACCGACGTCGCGTTCGAGCGCCTCGATGGACCGGTGATGGTCGGTCGTGACGTCGATCAGGCGCTCGACATGCAGATGACGATCGGTCCCGCCGGCGAGATCGTTCGCGAGGCAGGTGCACTGGCCGATACGCACCGCGACAAGATCACGATGGCGTTGCGCGACGAGCTCGCACGCCATGCGAAGAGCGACGGTGTCTGGATGCATTCGAGCTCGTGGACGATCACGGCCAGAAATCCCGGTTGATGTCGTTGATGCCGTTGCTGATCATGCGTTGCGAACCCGTCATTTGACCGCACCGGCCGCAAGCCCCGAGGTGAGCTTCGACTGCAGCGGCAGGAAGAGGATCAGTGTGGGCAGCGTCGCGACCGCCGACGCCGCCATCACCGCGATCCCACCATGTACCCCTCACGTCGTCACGAGCTTCCGGTGTGCCTGCACGCTCATCAGGATGCCGAGCCCGATGAACAGCGAAATCAGCGCCGTGCCGCCATACGACACGAGCGGCAGCGGGACGCCAACGACGGGCAGCAGGCCGCTGACCATCGCCATGTTGACGAACGCGTAGGTGAAGAACATCAGCGTGATCGCGCCGGACAGAAGCCTCGCGAAGAGCGTGGATGCATTGGCCGTAATCATCATCGCGCGGGCGATCAGCAGCAGATAGAGGATCAGCAGGACTGCGTTGCCGATCAGCCCGAATTCCTCGCCGAACACCGCGAAGATGAAGTCGGTGTGGCGCTCGGGCAGGAAGTCGAGGTGCGTCTGAGTTCCATTCAGCCACCCTTTGCCGACGATGCCGCCCGAGCCGAGCGCGATCGACGCCTGCATCGAGTGGTAGCCGGTGCCGAGCGGATCGCGCGACGGATCGAGGAACGTGAGGATCCGCTCGCGCTGGTAATCGTGCATGTGCGACCACACCATCGGCCCGACAGCAGCACCGAGCGCGACCAGCCCCGCGATCACCTTCCATGACAGCCCGGCGAGAAAGAGCACGTAGAAGCCCGATGCGGCAATCAATAGCGCGGTGCCGAGATCGGGCTGCCGCTTGATCAGGTAAACCGGCACGACGATCAGCAGCGCCGCGAAAGCGAAGTCGCGCCAGCCGATGCGGCCCTCGAACTTCTGGAAATACCAGGCGAGCATCAGCGGCAGCGCGACCTTCATGAGCTCGGACGGCTGGAAGCGCGCGACGCCGAGATTGAGCCAGCGCCGCGAGCCGTTGACGACGACGCCGAACATCGCGACGCCGATCAGCATCGCGATCGCGACGACGTAGAGCGGCACCGCAGCGCGCGCGAGCGTCTGCGGCGCGATGTTCGCGAACGTCCACATCAGCACGATCGCGAACGACAGGCTGAGGATCTGGCTCGTCTCGCGCGCGATGCTCTGATCGGCGGCAGAGAACAGCGTCACGAGACCGACGCCGACGATCGCGAGTGCCGCCGCGAACAGCATCGAGTCGATGCGCCGCGTCAGCACTTCCCAGATGCGGCCGATCATCTGACCCACGGATGACCCCTGACCTCGGTTGGCCTCATTCAGTCACCTTCGTCGGGATCGCCCGATCCCGGCAGGTCCTTCGCCGCACCCGGCTCGGCTTGGCCGAGCAGCCAATAGTCGAATACCTTGCGCGCGATCGGCGCGGCGGCTTGCGCCCCGAAGCCGCCGTTCTCGATGAGCACGGCGACGGCGATCTTCGGATGATCGACCGGCGCGTACGCCTCGTACCACGCATGGTCGCGCATCCGCTCGTCGATGTGATGCTCCGAATACTTCTCGCCCTTGAGCGAGAACACCTGCGCCGTGCCGGTCTTGCCGGCACTCGCATATTTCGCATCCTTGAATGCAGCGGCGCTCGTGCCCTCCTTCGGCACGCCGGCGAGCGCGTGCTGGATGACGGCGAGGTCCGCGGGCCGCACGTTCAGGCGCGACGTCGGCTCGCGCGCGATCTCGCGCACCTCGCCGGTCTTGACGTTGGTGATCGACTTGACGAGGTGCGGCGTGTAGCCGACGCCGTCGTTCGCGATCATCGCGATCGCATGCGCGAGCTGGATCGGCGTGAACGCGTTGTAGCCCTGCCCGATGCCAGCCGAGATCGAGTCGCCGAGATACCACTTGCGATGCTCGTCGCGATAGTTCTTGCCGGCGAAGCGCTGGCGCTTCCATTCGCGCGACGGCAGAACGCCCGTCAGCTCGCCTTCGATGTCGATGCCGGTCTTCTGGCCGAAGCCGAGCTTCGACAGGAAGCGCGCGGTGTCGTCGATGTCGGTGTCGTTCGCGAGCATGTAGTAGTACGTGTCGCACGACTGGACGATCGACTTGTACATGTCGACGGTGCCGTGCCCGCCCGGCTTGTCGTCGCGAAACTTGTGCGCCTGCCCCGGGATCTGGAAAAAGCCCGGGTCGTAGATCGTCTGGTTCGGCGTGCGCTTGCCCGACGTCAGGGCGGCCAGCGCGAGATAGGGCTTGATCGTCGAGCCCGGCGGATACGCGCCGCGCAGCGGCCGGTTCAAGAGCGGCTTGTCGGGCGAATCGTTCAACTCCTGCCAGTTCGCCGGATCGATCCCATCGACGAACAGATTTGGATCGAAGCCCGGCTTCGACACGAACGCGAGCACGTCGCCGGACGTCGGATCGATCGCGACGAGCGCGCCGCGGCGATCGCCGAACGCCGTCTCGGCCACCTGCTGCAAGCGGATGTCGAGCGACAGCTGCAGGTTGTTGCCGGCGATCGGCGGCATGCGCTTCAGCGTGCGCACCGCGCGTCCGCCGGCATCGACCTCGACGTCCTCGACGCCGGTCGTGCCGTGCAGCTCGCGCTCGTACGAAAGCTCGACGCCGACCTTGCCGATGTAGTCGGAGCCCTTGTAGTTCGCCGTGTCGTCCCACGCCGCGATCCGCTCGTTGTCCTTGTCGTTGATGCGGCCGATGTAGCCGATCACGTGCGACGCGATCTCGCCGAACGGATACTGGCGGAAGAGCCGCGCCTTGATGTCGACGCCCGGAAAGCGATAGCGGTTGACCGCGAAGCGCGCCACCTCCTCGTCGGTCAGCTTGGTGCGAATCGGCAGGCTCTCGAAGTTCTTCGATTCCTCGGAGAGCTTCTTGAACCGCTTGCGGTCGCGCGGCTCGACATCGACGATCTCCGACAGCTTGTCGATCGTCGCATCGACATTCGCGACGCGCGACGGCGTGATCTCGAGCGTATACGCCGAGTAGCTTTGCGCGAGCACGATGCCGTTGCGATCGGTGATGACGCCGCGATTCGGCACGATCGGGACGATCGCGATCCGGTTCGTCTCGGCGAGCGTCTCGAAATGCGCATGCTGGACGACCTGCAGGTAGAAGAAGCGTGCGAAGAGTCCGCAGAAGGCGATGAAGACCAGCGCGGCGACGAGCGACAGCCGCCGGCGGAAGTGATGCAGATCGCGCTCGGGATTGCGCAGCTCCGCGGTGCCGAAGCCGCTGCTGTCGCGCCGCCGCGTGAAAAGCAAACGCCCGGCCATGACGAACCGCGGGCCTCAGCGCGATCGCGACGGCCGCTGCGGCGTCTGCAGCAGCACC